>JAUPKV010000176.1 GCA_030837265.1 Methanobacteriota archaeon | reverse complement strand
CCTCTGCAACCTTTTCTCTACCAGATTCAATCCTGTACTCATTGTCCAGAATGTTGCCCTTAATATCCATTTCAGGCCCATTTGCGACTTAAACCATAGAATGCCTTCTCTCCAGCTTCGTTTTCTATCCAGTAGTCATCTCCGATGGAGATTAATTTTCCGTGCATTTTGTAGCGTTGTAGCGTTGTATGCTTTCTACTCCATGGCCCCTAAGACCGCCCAAGATTCGTCGCATCAAAAATCGCTCATTTTGTCCTTTTGTTTTGTCCTTTTGTTTTGTCCTTTTGTTTATCCTTTTGTTTACTGCATTTAGCGCATCTTCCCTTGCAGGTCGTCAATTTATCCTGTAAAATTTTAGCTATGTGTCCTCGGAGAACGGTACCTCTATAATAGCATCTTTAAAAAGTAGTTGAAAACTTCATTAAGGCCCATTAAACGATCAATATATATGGAATAATATCATTAAATGCATATAAAATAAACACGCAGTCGAAAAAACTACCTGTAACTTCAATCTTTCTCAAGATTTGTAAAGATTGTCTTTTTCTAATGAGCATCGACTCTTCAGACTGAATAAAAAAGCCAGAGTCATAAGAATGCCAGATTAAACTCCTATGTTGGAATTATTTATTGCAAATTGTTAAAAGCATTTGTAACTGCTACAATGCTACAAACAGACAAATAATTCTTTATATAGAGGCAAGATTAAGGTTGAACGAATAAAAGCAGCAAAAATAAGGGGGTAAAGAACTGACAAAGAAACAAATAGTTGGCGGTATAGCTGGCGGCCTATTAATGGGAGTAGTTGTGGGAATAGTATCCGGAATTGTTGCGGGAATGGTTGGTGGAGTTATGCTGAAGCATGTTTATGATAAACACCTGCAGGAACCTCCACTTCGTAGAATGATTAAATCCGGTTACAGGAAAGCCTTTAAAAGAAGCAGTGGCTGGCATATCATGTAATTAACGGCATATCTCTGAAAGAAACACGCTATTTAAGTTATAAATGTAGAAAGAAGATGCATTTGAGGATAAGTTACTAAATAGGAGAGGAGTAAAATTTAGATTGAATAAGTAAAAATAGTAAAGTGTGGGGGTAAAGAACTGACAAAGAGATATATGTTTAGAAGGAAACATCATCTGCTTGGTGGTCTGTTAATAGGGACAACAGTAGGGACAGTAGCAGGAATTGTTGCAGGATTTGTTGCCGGTGTTACGGCGAGATTTGCTTACGATAAATATGTTAAAGATAAAAAAAATGTTAAAGAGAAAAAAGTACATAAAAAACTTCATTTATTTCAAAAGAAGGTACTTAAACGCTCATTTCCTGCTACGGTGAAGTCTGTTTATCCAGATCGACAAACATTTTCCGAGGATCCGAAATCTCCTATCTGGATCGAATTCGATTCACCGATTGACAGTTCTACTGCTACGAAGGGTACGGTTATAGTCAAGAGTTCAGTTTCCGAGATGCCTATAGACGGTCTGCTCGATGCTAGTACCAGAACGCTGATGTTTAGACCTTGTGAAGAGTATCCTGTGGGAGAAGAAGGGGCTAAAATTTCTGTTACTTTGATAGGAACTGAAACAGGATCAGGAGTAATCAAAGACGCAAAAGGTGTTCCTTTTGATGGAGATAAAGATGGAGAAGCCGGTGGAGATTTCATACACGAGTTCAAAATTTCGAAAAAATAAAACCTCATTTACGTAAAATTTAAACTTCATTTACGTAAAATATTTTTTTACGTGAAATATTTTTTTAATTTGGAAAAACCTAATCTCTATTCCATTTTTAAATCTTTTCTCTTTCTGAAATTGTTAGTCCTTCTTTCCGGCCACAAAATGAACAATGACATCGGAAGAAGGCATCATTATATCCGCATTTATCAGGGCCTTATAAATTGCCGTATTGAGCTTGTCTTCCGAAACTCTGATTTCCATGTAATCTTCGATCCAGCACCTGACTTTGAACTTTACCCCCGATCCGGTAAACCCGAGTAAGAGAACCTGTATTGGCTTTTCATGCATGATCCAGTCTTCATGCTCCATAGCCTCAATAATCAGGTTTCGTACGTACTCGATATCGGGACCATAAGATATGACAACATCAGTCTCTACACGGAAGATCTTTTCGGGTATTGAATAATTCGTGACCAGATCCGTCCCGATAATTGAGTTTGGAATCACCACCAGACGATTATCCCTGGTAAGAATACGGGTCGACCGCCATCCGATCTCCATCACGTCTCCCCAGGTGTCGATTTTTTCGATCAGGATACGGTCTCCGATCCGGAAGGGGCGGTCAATGAGAAGCACAACCCCGCTAATGATATCAGCGAGCGTCTTCTGGGCTGCAAGGCCAACTATGATTCCTCCGATGCCGAAGGCAGTAAGTGATGCTAGAAATGCCGTCCCTGTGATCCCGAAGTGTTCAAAAAGCACAATTATGGCCAGAAAACCGAAAATAAACACAAATATATATTGTATGGAGCGAACAACTCGCTGGTCGATCTCTTCCCTATCCCGTGGGGGCACCCGGGACAGGTACCAGCCAGAAGTAATGGATATAAGGCGAATAACGACATAGACCCCTATAATCCAGTAGAGGAGGAAGAAAAGGTCATCCGTTACTTTCGAGTAGAGACCTGCAGGCTCGCTGAGCAGCCTTACTATGGCCTGCGTACCCAGCAGAATAATATAAAGCAACAGGAGATTATCCAGAAGGCGGAGAATTCTGTCATCTGTTAGTGTTTTTGTTTTTTTGATTACCGGCCAAAGTAAGCACTTTAGAATTAATCGGCTTATTACTATGGCTCCTATCGTCAGTGCCAGAATAATGGCCAGCCTCCAGATAATTCCGCCGAGTGGCAGTGCCTTTTCGATCTCAACCACTCATATCCTCCCATTTCCTGATTTGCATGCCTTCAGTTTTTTACATGTAAAAGGTTCTTCTATTCTTTCCTTTCAGGTGTATCAGAGGGCAGCGCCGTTACTATGCGGGCATACCACTCACTTCCGGGACCTGCTGTGGCCCCCTGGACAAAGACACTGAGCAAGACAGTAGTGATAATGACGAGACTTACGGTTTCGCTTCCTCCAATTACTGTCGTTTCTTCCATTGCAATCAAAAGCAGGACTACGGATGCAAGACCTCGGGGACCAAACCAGCCCAGGAAAAGTACGGTTTCGGTGCGCAGTTTCATACCTATCAAGGAAATTGCCACAGGTGCCATACGAATAAGTGTGAGGCTCAGTACCGCATATAGAAATATGGGCCAGCTAATTGTGAAAATTCTTGTAGCTATCGTGATTCCGAATATAAAAAAAACTGCAAAACTCAATAAACTCCCTTCGGCTTCCGTGAGGATGACC
>JAUPKV010000175.1 GCA_030837265.1 Methanobacteriota archaeon | reverse complement strand
GTAGCTGTTATTGGTTATGTTCTTTCTAAGCTTGAAAATGCAAATTCTTCTGAGGTTATAATTATGTGTTTATTCCATGACATCCATGAGACAAGATTAAACGACATACATAAACTCGGGCAAAAATACTTCAATATGGAAGAGGCTGAAAATTCAGCTTTTTTAGAACAAATGCGCAGATTACCAGACTTTGTCTCTTCTCCCTTAAAGATGGCTATGTCTAATTTTAAAAATTGTGAATCACTTGAGGCCAAAATTGTATCTGATGCAGATAAACTAGAATGTCTGCTTCAGGCACGAGAATACCAATCTCAGGGATTTGCTAGTGTATTTGATTGGATAAGCAGTTGCAGTAATAACTTAAAAACCAAATCTGCAAAAGAACTTGCAGAAAAATGTATTCAAATAGAGCCTCATGAATGGTGGAATGGATTGAAAAAGTTATAATTTTCTGAAAGCAATCCTTTTTGCCCATGAGAAGGGACCAGAAACCCTTATTCGCATCTTTAACGGAGATTGGCACGCACACATTGCGGCTTTTACCATAATTATTGCAAGAAGTAGAAAATAATAAGTTTCAGCATACAGGTTTTTAAGTCTGAACACTCACAAAATAATTAATGATTTAATTCCTTATTCTTTATTTTCAACATATTCGGAAAGGCCCGAGCTGCGCTCGGTGACAATACAGGTTTAGGAAGTGAATATGGTTTTCTGGGCTAAGTTCTTCATATCCATCTTTTATCAAACGTTCAATCTTTTAAGAAAACAGTGTCTTTTGGCTTTTATCGGCAGTATTTATTAGGCTTATTTGCCCATCATTATAAATTTTGCAAGATTCGTTTGGAAAATAACTTACCGAAAATCTACGATGCAACTTGAATTTTTGATCCCAGGGGTTCAATCTAATATCTTCCATGATTTTGGCAATCTGCTTTCCGAACCAAATCTTTGTTTCTCGGTTTGCTTTTGCTTCCACTGCAGCAGATACAGAACCTAAGAGAAGATCTGTCAATTGTAATAATTCGTTTTCGGAGGCATATGGTCCTTTTTTTGGACATTTGACACATTTTATGTCCCCTGGCATATTAACAATCGGACCTTTTATTGTTTGAATTCCCATTTGCCTTTTAATATAATCCTCAAAATTATCGTTAATAGCTCCGTCCGGTACAACTACTTCAGAACGACGTGTTTTTTCATCGGAGTAGATATCGAGATAAATCTCAGAATAGTTACCAAAGAACCATGCAGCGCCACTTTTTATTGCCATAAGAGTAAAGCGATTGTAAGCCTGGAACTCTTTTGAAAATCTATCGTTTTCGTATTTAGAATGCTTTGTATCTACAGCTAAGACATTAAAATATGATCTTTTAGACCACTTGTTTTTCCACAAATTGAACCATTCTTTTGCAACCCGAGTTTTACCACCAAATTCTCCTTCAAAACTTTTTTGGAATTCTTTAAAATGTATTTCTCCATTGTAGTCTTCTTTATCCCTTATTTCTCTCAAATCCTTGCATATCTCAGCAATATAGTTCTCATTAATCCAAAAAAGTCCTGTATAAGTCCATTTTGTATTTCCAAAGGCTCCGCTCTCGTCATGATATACTGTGAAACTTTGAGATTTGACATAATCTCCAGAAAAAGTCTCTTGACGCATTAAATCACTTTTTATTGTAAATTATCCCGTCAGCGCCTCACTTAACTCTCCCATAATCCCAATCAGGTTGTCTCCAAACAGCTCATGGGCCTTGAAAGCTCCACCTCTATTGTTAAAAGGTGGGAAATCATCAAAATCCTCCATTAAAATATCCAGAGACGCTGAGATATGATCTTTAATCATTTTGAGCCATTGAATCTGTTCTTTAGAAAAAGTTCTACCTGAGGCTTCCTGCGTTGCGAGCCATTTTTCGAACCTGGATTCGACTGTTTCCGGGAAGGGTTCGAGTATGTCAGATTCTCCTAGTTCGAAGCGGAGGATGGAAATTATGTTGGTAAGAAGCTTGCCAGGGGGAATCCGTTTTACTTTTGACTGGTTGAGAACTTCATAGGCTTTCCAGAGCTTTTCAGGGGTCAGGTAGTAAGGAGGCTTCTCTATTGATTCAGCGAGCTGTTTGATTGCGCGATAAGTGAGATGCCTTTGTCCATAGGGCTTGCTGTAGATTATCTGGAGGGCTGTGATCTCGTTTTTGTTTTCTTCGATGAATTTATGGAAGTTATCTATGGTCTGGAGGGCTTTTTCTTTTGCATCGGCGTCAAAGCCTGCGTAGAGAACTCTATCTTCGCTTACCGTGTCAATGGTCTGTTCGCTTTTGCGGTGAAGATCTATCAGGAGATTTCTGAGAGATGGGGAGTCAAAGGGAGCGCAAGCTTCCAATTTGAGAGCTTCGGAGGCTTTTTCGAGCTGTTCTTGTGAAGGCGAATCTGTATTGAAGAGGGTTTTTGCTTTTGCTTCTTTAATGTCCGGGTCAAGGGCATCAAGGAGTGCATTTGTCAGTTCGCTTAAGGACTTGCCGCCGGATTTTTCCAGAATTTCTTCTTGGTCACGAGAAGTTATTTTTCTGTCAAGGCGGGCTAAGCGGCCTGCAAGGCTTGTTAGGGTATCTTCATCCCGGCTGCCAAGAGCTAGCTGGGTCAGGAGTTTGTCAAAAGGAACGGTCTTTTTCCTCTCAAGGGGACGGGAATCGGTCTTATCGCTTTCACAGACTCCAACTGCATCTACAATTATAAAATGGGTCTTCCCCGTCATGCAGTCAGAGCTTATTTCCTTCATATCTTCCGAGTTTATTGTTCTAGTTCCTCTGCCTTTCATTTGCGCGAAATAGACACTTGAACGGATGTCCCGCATGAAAAGAACACATTCAAGAGGCTTTATGTCAGTGCCTGTGGATATCATATCTACTGTTACCACAATTCTAGGATTGAAGGATCCTCGGAACTCTTTGATCAGGGTTTTTGGATCTTCACCTGTGACCCTGTAAGTTATTTTCTTGCAAAAATCATTGCCTTTTCCAAATTCGTCCCTTATGATCTCAACAATGTCCTCGGCATGAGAGTCGTCTTTTGCAAAAACCAGGGTTTTAGGTACTTCGGTTCGACCAGGGAAGATTTCAGTAAAGAGTTTTTCCTTAAAAGTCTTTATTACAGTCCTGATCTGGCCTTTTGAGACAACGGAGCGGTCAAGCTGTTTTGCATCATAAGAAAAGTCATCGTCAAGCTGTTCCCACCTCAATTTTCGGGTAAGCTTGTCCCGCCGATCAATATAAAAACCGGCTTCAACAGTGCTGCCTTTTTCAGTAATCTCGGTTTTTATTCTGTAGACTTCATAGCCTACGTTAACACCGTCTGCAACAGCTCTTTCGTGAGGGTATTCCATGACAAGGTTCTGATTAAAAAAGCCAAGGGTTTGCTTAGAAGGGGTTGCAGTGAGCCCGATGATAAAAGAGTCAAAATACTCAAGCACCTGCCTCCAATAGTGATAAATTGATCTATGGCACTCATCGGTTATAATGAAATCAAAGTACTCAATAGGTATGTCAGGGTTATAAAAGATTGTTTTTTCCTCTTCTTTTTCTCCTTTTCCCCCTTTTTCATATGATTTTTTATTTCCTGATTCTTCAGCTTTCTTTGTTTCTCCGTTTGATGCTTCCATCCCTGATATTTCCGTCCAATGATCGAAAGCTGATTCTTCCTCAAGTTCTGGATCTAATTCTTCTTCCCCTTTGAGCATTGAATACAGGCGCTGGATAGTTGTAATGCACACTTTGCAGACCGGATCCAGGTTGTTTGAGGCCATATGTTGTACATTGTATACTTTTGTAAATAAACGCCCGTCTCCAGGTATTTCGTAACTTTGGAATTCACTAAAGGTCTGCTCTCCAAGATTTTTCCTATCAACCAGGAAGAGCACTCTTTTTGCTTTTGAGAATTTGATGAACCTGCAAATGAAACTTACAGCAGTGTATGTTTTTCCGCTGCCGGTTGCCATCTGAATCAAGGCTTTTGGCCGATTCTCTGCCAGTGATTTCTCAAGATTTTGAATTGCTTCATACTGGCAGTCCCACAGTTTTTTCCTATCCAATGGAACAAGTCTTGAGTTTTCTATCAGGCGGCTCCTGAGTGTATCATTTTCTTCAATCCACTTTTGCAGAGTCTCCGGTTTATGGAATGAAAAAACCTTTCGAGAGCGAGTTTCAGGATCCCTCCGATCTCTGAAATATGTCTCTTCTCCCGTGCTCTCATAACAAAAAGGGAGCGGCTCGTGTATGGCTAGAAGATTCACTAAACTGCTTTTTGCATACTTTTCGGACTGCTCGGCAACTCCGCTTAGAGTGAAACCTTTTGGTTTTGCTTCAATAATACCTACTGGCTGCCTATCTACAAAAAGGAAGTAATCTGAAAACCCTGCTTTCAAGTGTGCTTCCCTGACTGCAATTCCTATGCTTTCGCCAAGATTAATTTTATCTAAATCCTGAATTTTCCAGCCTGAAAGTTCAAGCATCTTATCTATATCTTCACGGGCAGCTTCTTCGGGTTTCTTGTTAGTTTGCAGAACCATAGGTTTACTTCCGGTTTATTAATCGAGGCTGGTAGTAAATATTCATATTTTAAATCTGTTTGAGCTTAAAACCTTTACTAATTTAATTAAAAGATCGAAATAGCTAAATATGAAAAATCATATTAATATGAATGAAATGATTTATAATATTTTCATGATTTACATGATTTTCATGAATTAAATGAT
>JAUPKV010000174.1 GCA_030837265.1 Methanobacteriota archaeon | reverse complement strand
TTTTTGCTTAAACAATGTGAAGTTGTCTTTTAGCAAGTTATTAAAAAGGATTATAAAAAAAATTAATTTTATTGAATTTTTAATATTATTTATCACTATTGTCCGGGAAATTCCCCCTTATCAAAGCCTATCATTACCCATAAGTTGAACATCTGTCGATTCTTCTTGTCGAGTAGAGAGCTATACACAACGCTTTAGACTTCACCTTAGACTGGTTTCGGCATTTCTGCTTTACGTGCCTTAGTATGCGCATGTCATAACGGAATGTATGCTCCCCCTCACAGAACCGTGCATGAAGATTTCCCTCACACGGCTCTTCGTTTGTATTCAACATGTCAAGCTGTGTAAAAGCTTACATAAATCTTTGGTTTTGGAAGTGGATACTTTTCCAGATACAAATTAAAACCTTGCCAATTGAAGCTCTTCTTCTGACATCTTCGATTCAGCCATTTAAATATGAGACGCCTTACATTGTAGCTGTACCTTTGTATGCTCCTGCTATTTTCACTAACGCCATAATAGCGGTAGTGTCCCAGCAGCTTTTGTCTTAGCTTAAACCATAGCTCGCTTAATTTGTACTTGTTCCGGTTGATTCTCAGAAATTCATTCATCTCTTTTATCCTGCGACTAAATCTTGTCTTGCTCGTCTTTCTGCCTACCTTGAAGTATCCTTTCCTCGACTTACCGCAGTAGTGCGTGAATCCCAGGAAATCAAATGTACCCGGCTTATTATCCTTGTCGATCTTACCTGCCGTTCTGCCAAACCTGACTATTGATGTCTTTGCTTCCGATAGCTCAAGACTGAATTTTGCCAGCCTTTCCCTGAGACTTTCCAGTATTTTATCGCAGTCTTCTTTGTATTGGACTAATATTAAAAAGTCGTCGGCATAACGTACTATTTCTGCATATCCTCTTAGATGTGTCCTTAACACTTTCTTAAACCACAAGTCCAGGACGTAATGCAAGTATATATTGGCTAAAACAGGACTTATTATTCCTCCCTGTGGAGTTCCCTGTTCTGTCTTCATATATTTGCCGTCTTCCATTACACCGGATTTGAGAAACCTGACTATTAAGCGTATCAGGTTCTTATCATTTATCCTGTGCTCAAGAAATTTTACCATCCATTCGTGATTTACATTGTCAAAGAAGCCTTTGATGTCCGCATCTAATACATAATTTATCGGCTTGCTTGTTATTTCCTGACCCACCTTTTTAAGTGCGTCATGACACCCTTTGCCCTCTCTGAATCCATAGGATTCTTCGATGAAGTTTGGTTCAAATACTGCCTTGAGTATTTCGCTTATACCTCTTTGCACTATCTTGTCTTCTACCGCCGGTATTCCCAGCGGGCGCTTACCTCCCTGTGCTTTTGGGATATATACTCTCAACACATTTTGCGGTCTGTAAGACATGGTTTTCATTCTCCCAACCAAATTACGAAGATTTTCTTCCAGTCCTTCCCCGTACTGCTTTACACTTACTCCGTCTATACCCGAAGCTTTATTCTTTTTAAGCTCCCGGTAGCACTCCGTCAGATAATCCTCAGTTAACAAGCTTGCCAATGAGACAAACCTGTAATCCGGTTTATCCTTCGATACTTTGCTTATTTGCAATAGTTTCGTTTCCGTATTTGTTTGAATTCTACGATTCATTTACGTCTCCCTATTTACATTACATACAAACGTCAGTCCCTTCGAGCTTCACTTCCTGTGAATCTATATGCTTTCACATATCTTTTACTCTACTATGAACTGATCCGACTTCCGTTATACCTTCGCATTGCTCTTGGCGTTTTCTGCCTTGTGACACTGCTTATGCTCTTGTAGCAAGCATAACGGATCTCCCAAGTTCCTGATAATTCCTTATATTGTCATACTGTGGACTTAGACCCCGATGATGACTGTCGCTCTTGCCGTTGCGAGCTACCAGTTGCTGCATTCCTGCTTTGGGAAACAGTCTGCCATCATAATATATCGGATTTCGAGGCTCAAATCCTTCACTTGCGTTACGGTCTGACAACTCCCTCTTCCCAGCTTCACAGCATTCATTACCTCTTGCTGTGTGAGTTTCAGTGACGGGTTGGTGGCTCACCTTTACCCGCAACGGACTTGCACCGTCAAGAATTACCAAGCTTGCTTGGCGCACCCCAAATTCCGATTTTGGAAGAAATTTTCTCCAAAGTTACACTTTGTTCTTTAAAAATTATTGATTACATGATAAAATTCATTGATGATTGTTCCATTTATTCCTTAAATTATATATACAGAAATTTAATACTATCATAACAAAGTAAAACTTTGAGGAAAAAATCCTTACAAAATCGGAATTTTGTAAGGAGGAACTTATGGGTAATGATAAGCTTATAAAAGGGGGTTTGGGGGTTGTTTTCTTTTTTGGGATAGAAACACAGAATTTTGTATTAATTCAAAACTATTTTAATTATTCTAAAACATTGTTGTGCGATAAATTTAAATTGAAACTAATATAACTATATTAAAATGATGTGATTCCCCCTTATCATTACCCATAAGTTCCTCCTTACAAAATTCCGACTTTGTAAGGATTTTTT
>JAUPKV010000173.1 GCA_030837265.1 Methanobacteriota archaeon | reverse complement strand
TCTGCGGTCAGCTTTGCTCCAACGATGCTCGAAGAATGTAGCATAATTTTCAATGCAATGCAGGCAAGAGGGCTTGAGCTGAAAGGAGGCATCCGAAGAAAAGTAAAAGCCCTCAAATATGTCTTTGTTCCTCTCGTGGTTAATATCCTCCGGGCAGGAAGAAAGCTTGCTATTGCTGCCGATACGAGAGGTTTTCGAGCAAACAGGCACAGGACTTACGTAAATGAGCTCAAGTTAAAAAGGACTGATTATATCTTTCTGGCATATACAGTCCTTTTTACTGCGGGTGGGCTCTACCTGAGTTACACAGGTTTTGGAGGTACGGTACCCGTTTGATGAGGAATACCCTCCTTAAAAGGACCCTCTCAAAATGGGTGCATTTTATTTTCTAGCTTTCTTCTTTATGTACCCGTTAACCAATTTCCCTCCGATTAATAAGGCAAAGGCAAAACCGAATTCAAACCCTGGGGTCTTTTTTGATTCGGATCCGGAAGTTCCTGCAGTTTTGTCTGCGTCTTCCGATGTTTTGGAAATATCATCTGTGGAAGCCTGTGTTTTTTCTGCCAGTGGATCTTTTTCAATCACCAGGAAAGCTCCGGAAGGCACCACGTAATCTCCTACGGCCTGGAATAAAATGGAATTTTCTCCGGGTTTCAGGCTGTCCGTTATGTCACTTACGTTAACATCCAGGTCAGGGTAAGGTTTTCCTTCGTTTATTCCGGGAAATTTCTCCCCATTTGCCAGAAGAGTGTTGTTCATCCAGTTCCCGGATTGAGCGATTGTCCAGAGAGTTGCGCTGCGGACAGGGGACTGCAAGGTAGGTTTAATCATTTCACATATTGTTTCATTCGGGGTTGCATAGTAAAGCGGTTTACCGTTTTCATCCATCTGAGAATTGAGTTCGTCAGATCCTTCGTTTATCCAGTATTCGACATCTTTTCCGTCAGGGTCTGTATAAACTATTAGCAAACCCACGCCATCTATGCAAACAAAAGAAGCCGCAGGGCCTGTGTTTTCGATGTCCGTTTTAAAAGTGCCGGAACTATTCACAAAAGCACTCACGTTGTAAGCCCAGGTGCCTGTGGGATAATCATAAATTCCCCAGCTTTTCCTGTCGCTGTACTCTTTTTCAGGTGTAAGCACATTCCCGTTGAGACTTAGCTTCATCTCTGGATATCTACCTGTGACCCCTTCGGCACTCCAGGTCCAGTAGTCATAGAGCCTTGCAAATTTTACGGTCGCTCCTTCAGGTAGATCGACATTGTGGGTTACTGTATAAATTTTCCCAGGATATAATTTCCCACTGTAATAGCTGTTCCCAACAGTATAAATGAGATCTCCCTTAACTGTATCATGTATATATGTTTCAAGAGGCTTGTCTGCTATATACCCATTTTTTTCCGGAGTTTGAGCCAAGGAAGGTACGGCAAGCAAGCAACATAATCCTGCCAGCACGCAACACATTCTTACCAGCCGCTGAGTTCTATCTCCTGTTTGACAGAGTTTTCTCCTCCTTATTTTATGCCCACTATTTGAATTGAGCTTTTCATTTATTTCCCAATCCTTTTTTATTTTGTAAGTCCGCTTCCGGTTCTCTTTCTGTCCCAAGCTTCTGTTCTGTCTGTTCATCTTTCCACCGCAAATGTGCCTGTAGCCAATTGACATTGTAATAAAAATGATGAATATATGTCTTTTAAATTGCCGATTCCAGTCCTGAATCATGAGCGATCAAAGGCAAATTCAATAATTGCCCGTACCTTCATATGTTTCCTGTAAATTACGGTACAATTTACTCCAGATAGTTCCTCTTTTTCGCAATAGAATTTTCACTCATATATCTACTGGTAAAAAAGAGAAATGTCAATCATAGCTCGACACCTTCGATTTTGATAATATAGACTGTTTTATCTTCTAGAATTTCCTGAGGTATAATTTTCTAGAATTTCTTGAGGTATAATTTTCTAGAATTTCCTGAGGTATAATTTAGAAATAACTAATTAGTTTGTGTATATAATTTTTGTTAAAAAATAAGTAATTAGTATATTTATATAGCAGAAGTTGTTACTAATTTTACGTTTTTTGAGATGTAATGTAAAGTAGGTGGCAGCTTAATAATTGAAATAAAGGTTTTCAATTGTTTAATTACATATTAATCCATATAATTCCTCTAATTTCATTTTAACAACGTTAGATGAAGTTAAATTCCAAAAATGTAATTTATTTGTCTTTGATATGAGTTCTTTTTGATATTCCTTTGCTTTTTTGTTGATGATATTTAATCATCTTTAAATATCATATCTTTATTATTATATTATTTAATACAAAAGGTAAAAATAGTAATATTTAATAACCTTCAAGATTTGTAATTATCCAATATAATGCGAAGTTTTTTACAATTATTTTATGTTTATTAAGGAGAATAAATTAAGAATAACACCATAAGCATACTAGCTCCTCAAATTAAGATTCAATTCAGGTGTGAAATCAATGTCTTTGAAAACAAAAACTAAAAAGTTAGTTTTACTGTTTGTCCTTTTACTCTCAATGCTAATTTCGATTCCTATTACGGGAGCTAGCTACTCTGATGAGGGTATACCCTTAACTACAGATGCACAGGGCACTTTCAGAGGAGAAGTTTACATTGATGGAGGTCATGGTCTTGTATTTCCCCCCTATTTACAGAATTTTAACGTGCCCGAAGGTACTATTCGCTGGGCTCGCCTGTATATAGGAGTTTGGGGAGGCACGGAAAACTACGAGGGTTGGGTCCAGCCCGAATTTAACGGACAAACGCTCGGGAAGCTGCAACTTGCCGGAATTAACGACGAAAACATGGATGTATACTGTGCAGGGCATGGAGTTTACTGGGTTTCCTATGATGTAAGCAATATTACGAAAAACGGACAAAACACTGTAAATGTCCTTACAAGCAAGAACGAGCCTGGAAACAAGCTGGATGGAAGAGTCTATGGTGCAGTGCTTGCAGCGGCCTGTGAGGACAAAAAAGCATCTTTAGTTTCCTACCAGGTCCTTAGTGGGAATGTAAACCTTCATGGAAAAGGCTGGAGTGGATCCCTGTCAAATGTTAATGACAGGACAGATGTAAATTTCAGCTGCGGACAGACATTAAATAGTAAGGATACTGCAAATCTTTCGGTAGTGTACCTTACAGGGTCAAAAGACCTGCCCGATTATCTTGAATTTAATGGAAAAGTGCTTGGAGTCACACCTCAAAATCTTTCTGAGAAATATGGGGAAAAGTAAGGGATATTGCTGATGAGACAAGCTACGACGCCACAGGAGGCTCAGGTTTTAATTCTAACTACTTTGATATAGAGACTTTCAACGTCCATGAGTATTTGCAGGCCAATAATTCAGCAACTATTTTGAGAGGACTTGACCTGAACGGGGACGGAAAAGTCGATGACAAGGAAGGGGAAGATTACTTGCATCCTGTCCTGGCAGCCCTGGTTCTCACTTCAAAGGATACTACCCCTGTACTTCCTGATCTTTACCCTGCGATGAAAATTACTGAAAAACAGCTGGTTGACGGAACACCTGCAGGAATTTCCTTCACGATAAACAATCCGGGAGGAATCTACGATCAGAACTGCACTATGAGCTTCAGGGTAGATGGAAGTGAGGTTTCAACTCTCCCTATCAGGATGGAGGCCTCAGGAGTGTACAGTTCCACTTTTTCATGGCCTGCAGTCAAAGGTGAACACCTGCTTGAACTTTCTGTAAATCCTGAAGAAAGTGTGGAAGAGTCAGATAAGAAAAATAATGCTTGTTCTCTAAGCATAAGTGTCAAATCAAAGCCGGAACTTTCAGTTTCTATTGGTGACCCTGTGAAAATCGAGGCAAAGAAAGAAGCTGCATTTTCTTCGGTTGTTTTCCTTTCTTTCCTTTCGATTTTCGGATTCCGGAGAAAAAAACCTGTTCTATTCCTATTACTTGCAGTACTCATAATACTGTCTTTAAGTGGCTGTGTTGAGGAATCCCACGTATCAGAAAAAACTGCCTATTCTGTTCCGGTAAAAATTATTAATAACGGAGAGGCTACAGCCAGGAATTTTGATGTAAACCTCTATCTTGATGGAAAAAGTGTTACTGTCATAAATATTCCGGAATTAGAAGGCCAAAAAACGATTATGAATGAAATAAGGGTCGAAACCCTGAGTGGAGAGCACACCCTCAGTTCGAAAGTCGATGAGAACAACCACATAATTGAGTCGGATGAAGATAACAATGAATATAAAACAAGTTACAATTTTAATTAGTCTCCTGCTACTCATTATGCCGGTATCTGCTACTTATGCCGGAGACAAACCTTCACAGACTGTCATTCATGACAGGCAGCATGGAGCTCTCGATTTTTCTCTCGGGGAAAGTAAATATAGCGGTGAACTTGAATACAACAAAACCTATAAGGTTAATTTTTATGTTAATCCTCCGGCCGGCAGTTCGATTAAGGTTGCAAAAACTTATGTTTACTGGGTTTGGAGCAAAAAGGGTCTCGAAGGCATATACCCGCAATTCAACGCTTCCCTGATAAACTCGGACACGGTTATACCTCTGACTGATGGACATATGTATGTGGATACCAAGGGGTTTGTATCAAGATACGATTATTTTTCGGGAATGAATGCTTATGACCTGAGCGGAAAGATTTCCCAGTCCGGCAATTATTCCATCTCATTGGTAAATACGGACAAAAACGGAAGTACCTTTTGCGTACAGGGTATCGGGCTTCTCCTGGTCTATGAAGACCCCAAATCTCCGACAATCGAATACTGGATTAATGAAGGCTGTGATATGTTGTACGCCGATTATGGGGTCACTCCGGAAATGGCAACAACAACCACCTTTTTTAAAGGCGATATTAATCCAAATGAGATTGCAGAAGCCCGTTTGATAACAGTTTCACCCTCCGGAGGCTACAGTTCAGGCAGAGAAACCAGAAGCAGGTTGTGTTTTAATGAGAAGACAAGCAGTATTCCAGTCATTGGAGATATAATCCAGCTTCTGTTTGGGAGTGGTAAAAGCTGGGATAATGTCTACCAGACAAATGAGACCGTTCAGATCGCTCTTGATGAGAAGCTTGTGTTAGATTATCTGGAGCCGACAGAGAATTTTGCCAGCATTCAGGACAACGGGGACTATCTCCTGGCAACAAATGCAATACTTGTCCTTAAGGTTAAAGAGCCCGAATCCTCTGAAAAGAGAGGTAGCTGACTTCTGCAGGTAGGGATAAAAATGAATGTCGTTGAAACCAGGGAATTATCAAAATATTATAGTTCTGATTCAGGGGTACGTGTAGAAGCCCTCAAGGGAATAAATGTCGAAATTGAAGACGGAGAATTTGTTTCTTTTATGGGGCCATCAGGCTCCGGAAAGTCTACCTTGCTTAACATTATTGGCTGCCTGGATCAACCTAGTTCCGGAAGGGTTCTTATAGAAGGTGCGGAAGTTGATTTCAGGAATTCTTCCTATCTTGTACGATTACACAGACAGACAATAGGTTTTGTTTTTCAGGCCTTTAACCTTATATCAACAATGGATGCCCTGGAAAATGTAAGCTATCCGATGTATTTTAATCGGATCGGCCGATCCCAGCAAATGCAGAGAGCAACTGAACTTCTTGACCTGGTTGGTCTTGGAGATAGACTGCATCATCTGCCCTCTGAGTTGTCCGGGGGAGAGCAGCAAAGAGTTGCTATAGCCAGGGCACTTGCGAATAAGCCCAGGCTTATTCTGGCCGATGAGCCCACTGGAAATCTTGATTCAGTTACCGGGAAAAAAATTACTGCCCTTATGAGAAGCATAAATAAAGAACAGAATATCAGCTTAGTCGTTACCACACATGACTCCGAAATGGCTAGAACCGCAGACAGGATTGTGAAATTAAGTGATGGTGAAATAATTTCCTGACCTTGAAAATATTATGTTGTTTGTCAGTAAATTTCTGAACAAAATAAGATAAAGTCGTATATCATTAAATATATTTTTATCTTTCGGAATATTAATGGAGGTTTGCCCGAGAATGTTATTCTCGAGCGATACTTGATAAGGTATTACACGGTTTTTGGCTCATTACATGTTTAATGGAGGTTTGCCCGAGAGTTTAACCTTCGAGCATATTTGATAAATATATTTGAAAATCGGGTTGTATTTTTTCAGATTTTTTTTATTAAGGCCGCTAAACTTCATTCCTCATCTATTGCACTGGTATATCTGGGAAATATGAGCTTGTAATTTTCCTGAAAAGATTTCCCATCTTCATTTATATCAAGAGTCCATATAATCTCAGGTGTTCTAGCGATCTCATTTGCCCTAATCATCTTATTCCTCTGGCTTTTTATTCACTTGAATTCCCTGTTAGGTCTTGTTAATTTATTTTTGTCTATCCTTAAGTACATCTCCCTGGGGTTGAATGCTCTAGGGACATCAAGGTTCCATATAACCTCAGGTTTTTTAGCTATTGATTTTGCCCGAATTTATTAATTCCTCCTAATTACATATCCAACTTACAGTGATTTTTTCTCTATCCTGTGCATGTTTCTCTGAGTTGAACACTCCCTGGTATACACCAGTATATCTCAGGTTAGTTAGCTCATGGGGAAGATTAAATCCCCTCACTACCCCGATTTATTTGTTTGTTCTTTAATTTCAGGTCTGTTTGTTCTTTAAAAGGATCCAACTCCTATACAATCAATACATCCGAAAACTAAGTAAGTATATGGATTTGGGTAACGGATCTTAGCTTCAAAGGTAAAGTAAATATGAAAATAAGTGAGTCCCATTTTAGGTAGTATTATAATTAGAGAAAAGGTATGCCGATTCTGTGCATACAAAATTATCTTCAGAAGATAAATACTTTTTTATAAAGGGGCTTCCAAGTGCAATTGACAAGCTTATTCCTAACTCTAAATTTACTATCTGAATTTTATCCTTTCACTGATCGATCAAGTTTCTTATCAGAAAGAACAATCCTGAAGACTTTTGAGATTAGGAACAAAATGGATTTTAAGATCAGTTCAATAATAGAAACTCTGAGAGGTAGGCAGTATGTCCGAAAAGCATTTGAATTCTCCGTCTAAGGAAAAAGAGAACCATTCCGAGCAGATACATGAAAATATCCCTAAAAAAGGATTTCTCAATTCCCACTCTCATCCTCATGAGTGCTCCTATCCTCATCACGAGGCACACCCCCACAGGCAGAACCATACCCATGGAGCTGTGGATCCTTCCATAATTACTACAAGCAAAGGTCTATGGGTTGTGAAATGGTCGTTTATAGGGCTGATGATCACAGCCACTCTGCAGACTATTGTCTTTTTGATGTCAGGAAGCATTGCTCTTTTTGCCGATACTATCCATAACTTTGGTGATGCATCAACGGCAATTCCTCTTGCAATAGCTTTTTACCTTGCCAGAAGAAAACCCAGCAAATGTTTCTCCTATGGGTTCGGTAGGGTAGAAGATCTTGCAGGTGTAATCATTGTTCTTCTGATCCTGTTTAGTGCTGTTGTTGCAGGTTATGAGTCAGTGAACCGTTTATTTAACCCCCAGCCTGTAGAGCATTTGCAGGCTTTAGCCGTTGCTGCAATTATAGGTTTTATCGGAAACGAGATCGTAGCCCAATTCCGAATGAAAGTAGGAAAGGAGATTGGAAGTGCAGCCCTTATTGCCGATGGGTACCACGCCCGAGTGGATGGTTTCGCAAGCCTTGCAGTCCTTATCGGGGCAGCAGGTATCTGGTTTGGATACCCGATAGTTGACCCTATAATTGGAATACTAATCACAATCACCATCCTCAAAATAGTGCTTGATTCGGGCAAATTGGTGTTTACGCGTCTTCTTGACGGCGTTGAGCCTGAAGTCGTCGATAATGTTAAAAGTATTGCTGAGAGTGTTGAAGGTGTTTGTGAAGTCACGGATCTTAGAGTCCGCTGGATAGGACACAAGCTCCATGCAGAAATCAATGCTTCCGTTGCTCCCTCTCTTTCGGTTGAGAAAGGACATGAAATTGCCAATGCGATGAGGGGAAAACTTCTTGAGACTTTAGTTACCTTTCCAGCACTATTATCCATGTAGACCCTCTGACAGCCTCAGGAGAATGCTGCCATTGTGGGCCTGATAATCCGGAAATGCTACATGGGAAACAAAATTCTATTTTAAATGCATATATACAATGACTTTCATTTATTGATTGACATTATTTCAAATAACTGAGATAAAGCTTTCTGATCTCACTTTACAGCCATTTTGTTCTTCATGAGACTATCGCAGTCTGAGTGTATAAATACAAGCTGAAGCCATATTTGATTTATATCAACAAAACATCAATCGGATATTAGTGGACGACAAGAAATCTTGAAAAGAAGACAAAGATCTTTACCATCATTAGGGAGTTCAGTGATTAGATATTCTTAGTTGTATAATTAAAATCCAGATTACCTTTTTTTATTCCATTTGTTTTCTTACTGAATTATAGTCCTTTGCCAAATTCCTAGATATAAATACTCTCAGCAACATTTGTAACATATCTGCCGGCCCTATAGAAATTGGTGCCTTTATAAGTTATGGATCTTGCTGTCGTTAGACTTTTTTCAGAATAAATAGTTCTCCACTAACGATTACTTGTCTGGAACAAGTATGCATAGGATCTATAAGGGTCGGCAGAATAAAAAGTATCAGTTGTACCAAAAAGTTAGGCGTGGTACAATAACTTATCAATGCCGTGATAATTGGAAATAAAAATTACTCAGGCGTCCCCCTCTGCAAGATATTTTTCAATAATTATAGATTAACTGAAAACTGAATGCCGATAAATTCTTATGTGTTAATTTCTTATCACTTTTCATGAGTGATGTGATTGTGCTCTGGGACTCCCCTCTTCTTTTTGAAAAATTGTTTATGGAATACGGGCTTGAATGCAATCGAGCACTCTCAACATCCCTTGGTTCTCCTTATATTCCTGCCTGCAAAATTATTGTTTTGCCGACAGGTTTTGCAAATAAACAATATACGAAAACAGGTGCAGGGCTTGAACGCAGTCAGCACTCCTTTGAGAAATTCGTTACTAAAGGAGGGACCCTGCTAATATTCAGTCCCCTTGTTTCGGAATACGAATATGAATGGCTTCCCTTTACACTGAAGTATGCAATGGAAGAAAATCCATGCACTCCTCAGCCTGTTGGGGAACATGATGCGCAAAAACTTGTGATAAATATAATTCCTCCTGTTGGATGTGACGGTTACTTTACCGAAACAGATGCTATGATAATACTCAAAGACGACAAAGGCAGGCCAATAATGGTCGCAAAAGAAATCGGAGACGGCATGGTTGTTGCAACCACAATACACGAACTGCCTGCAGCCGAGTTTTTTGAGTGCAGAGTTGCCTGTACGAAAAAAGTAAAAATATGAACATGAAGTAGAAGCTTTGCAATTAATCCAAAGCTGATGTAGCCTTAAATTTGGCTTGTAAGTATTAATTTTAATTGGTGCCATTCATATCCCCAAACTCCAAAATGGCAGCTTATTGATTTTATGTAAAATGACTTCTGCAGATTATCGATTTTAATTTTTGATTATATTCTTGTTTATTCATATATATTAAGATCATTTTACAGGTAAACTCTCATAGTATTTTTTTAGATTCACACAAGATTTAATCACAGTTTTGAATCTGTTATATTAATTTATTACTTAATGACTAAAATTAGTATAAAAAATTATAATTTTAAAATTTTTTGTCTTAATCAACTGTATATAACTGGATCAAATAAAGGTTTGTTTTTAGGTAATATTTGTTATCTTTTTGGGTAAAATGTCCATTCAGCACGTTTTTAACTGGGGTTTAACTTATATCTACTGCCCAATGAGGGATTTTTAGTAAAATGTTTGAAAAACTGAATAATCGATACGAAAATTAATATTTTTTAAATTTTAAAAAATATTGTCCAGCCTCAATAGCAAATTGATAGAGAAAGATAACAAAAATTATGCAATACTTACTTTGTTAACCACGAAATATCTT
>JAUPKV010000172.1 GCA_030837265.1 Methanobacteriota archaeon | reverse complement strand
GGATATTGGTAGAGCAGTAGTCAGGATAGATTTTAGGTACTGCAACATTTTTCACATTTTTGAAATTGTCTTCAAAACGTCTCATGCTAACGGCTTCGATTATGAGATCCACTTCCCGCGTGAGCATCTCTCTAATTTCCAGCAAAAAAGCATCAATGTCAAAGTTACCTCCTACTCCAAGGATTTTTTTCATTATAGGCTTGAAATCGTCCAGAATAGAGAGGTCGATGTTTATAATATCAATGAGATGCGGACGAAGAATTTTTACAGCCACGGGTTTGCCTTCCAGCACACCTTTGTAGACCTGTGCAATAGAGCCGCTAGCAATGGGATTTGTATCAAAGCTGTCAAAAATACCAACAAATGCTTTTGCTCTTCTTTCCCTTTCCGCTTTAAGTTCTACTTTGGTTTTTTTCCGACTACGCTCTTCCCGTGTCTTAAACTCACAAATGCATGCAAGGTCAAGGGATTCTGCCATATCCTCAAAAGGCAACGGTTTAACCTTATCCTGCAAGTTTGCCATTTCCGTAACATAAGGTTGGGGAACAAGGTCCGGCCGTTTGCTCATGGTCTGTCCCATTTTGATGAAGGTTGGACCCAGCTCCTCGAAAGCCTGCCTGAGTTTTACAGCTGTCTGCCTGTTTTCCAGATCAAAAGTACAGGTGCACTCCGGATTCGAAATATAATCTTTACGCAGGTCCCGATAGAGTTCCGGAATAAGGTTATATTTAAAGAGAACTTTTGTAACCTTAAAATAGCGCTTTGTTTTTCCAAGCATCTCTCTATAAATTAGTCTTTATTGTTTAATAGAGTTTGTTTTCGCCAGATACGGGCATAAGGAATATATGCATTTGCAATTCAGGAATAGACATATTAGAAAACTTAAAAGGATCACCTGTTTAAAAAACTTAAATAAATGAAGTAATATTTTGGGTTATATAAATCTCTCTTTGCAGTAGTTTATCAAACTATCTCTGCCACCTTTTTCGCAGAAGCCCTTAACACATCTTTTGCCTGTACTTCAGTAAGACCGGCTCCAATTGCTATTTTTAAAGCGGTTTCATCGGTTATCAGGTTCTCAGGTGCATGGGTGTCAGTGTTTACCAGAAGAGTTGCACCTATTTCGAGTGAAAGCCTGGAAACATGACCATTGGTCCTATTGTGTCCATTTCTGGCAGTAATCTCAAGACAAACATTATTTTCTTTCGCAGCCTCGACATCTGCTTCAGAGATTAGCCCGGGATGAGCAAGGATATCTACATATTCACAGGCGGCAGAAACTGCGTTAGTGCCGGATGCAACCGGTTCAGCTATAGTTTCTCCATGCACGACAACAATTTCCGCACCCAGGTCTTTTGCTTTTTTCGCCAGGGGGGCAATCTTTCTTGGAGGCACATGAGTCAGTTCGACTCCGGCCAGGACACGAATGTCCCACTCTTTTTCCAGGTACTTTGCTTTTCTTGCTGTATCAATAAGATACTCGAGATTGGTATAATCAGCGTGGTCAGTAATTGCAATAGCTTCGTAGCCATGGATAACTGCCCGTCGGACAAGTTCACTGGGAAGAAGTTCCCCGTCACTGAAAATTGTGTGAGTATGGAGATCAATCACTCGGATCACCGTGTTTACAGAAGTTTTATTTAACTTGTTAATTGTTTCCCACTTGATTTTAACATTCACCTTACCGATGTTACAATATGTAAAGTATGTGGTCTTATTACAGTGATAGTTTTCTGCTTGTTTGCGTATATTCATAAACGATAAGGTACAATAATAGTTTGGGGTAACTATTATGCATAAATTTATGGAAATAGTTGTTTATATTTTAGCATTAATAGGATTGGCTTGTGTTGTAAAACATATGTCGCACCAGGAAGGTTGCTGGTTGTGTGGTTGGCAGAAAGTAAAAGAAGAAGTACAACATGCAACTGAAAAGGCATCGCACAAAATAAAAGTAGACGAAGAAAAAACAACAGGTACAAGGTACGGTTCTAATCCGATTAATTATTAAACGCGACTACTACGGGGAAGTGATTTTATTTCCCCGGGATTTCTTTCGAAGAGATTACATTCTTATTTTAGGTTTCAACCTGCTTTTTTACATTCATCCGGTGCTTGACATCTCAATACAGAATACAGGATTATAATACAGTAGGGCTATAAGCAATATCAATAGATACAGAAATAATCCATAGTTCTGATGAAGGTGAGAATAATATGGAAGTATATGATACTATCATGGACAGGAGAAGCATAAGGGCTTATAAAAAAGAACTCATACCGAAGGACAAGATTGAAAAACTACTGGAGACTGCAAGGCTTGCGCCTTCGGCTGCGAACCGGCAGAACTGGAAGTTCATTGTTGTTGAAAATGAACAAATAAAAAACCAGCTTGTTTCAGCTTGCAGTAACCAGTCCTTCGTAGGTACTGCTTCGCACGTCATCGCAGGCATTGGAGATTCTACCCAAAAGTGGCACCAGGTAGACCTTGCCATTGCCCTTGAACACATCGTCCTTGAAGCCGTCGAGCTAGGACTTGGAACCTGCTGGATAGGTACTTTCAACGAGGAAGATGTTAAGAAGATACTTAAGATACCTCAGGACAGAAAAGTTGTCGCTTTGTTAACTGTAGGTGTTCCTGACGAATCTCCCGCCGCCAGGCCAAGAAAAGCTCTCGAAGAAATTATAGCTTACAACGAATATGCATAAAGCTGGAATCTATTAGCTACTGCTTTGATTGCTACGGATATTTATGGAAAGGTATTAATTAGATTAGCATGAGTAATGATTAAAGAGTATAAGCGTTATATGCTCTTATAATAAGCCAGTAAGTTCTTTAATAAAATGCTGAGGTAATAATAATGTGTAGTGTTGGAGATTCGTTTGACGTAGAAATGGAAGATCAGATTCATCCTAAAGATTATGTATGCAAGGACTGTGGAAATAGATTCAAAGGTATTGGCAAGAATGTTAAATGTCCTTCCTGCCTGTCTAAAAATGTAGCGGAAGCCTGAAACCAATCATTTATATAATTTTTACATGAAAAATCCTACTTTTTCCAGAGACGTTTCTTTGGCGGAAAATGAAATGCTTCTCCTGCGTGGCACTGCAGGAATAGTGGCAATTGTGAAAGTAGGTACTAATGGGCAGTTCTTTTTGGAAACCGAAAAAGACGAGATTGTGCTTGGATTGGAACCGGATGACCTGATTGTTGCTTCTGCGCTTTCTTTGGATGAAAAAACTGAGAAAGGGCTTAAATGCGTGCTCTTCATGATCC
The DNA here is from genome assembly GCA_030837265.1 of Methanobacteriota archaeon. Next base: position 7,922 of record JAUPKV010000172.1, on the reverse strand, counting down.
GGGAAATCAGGTCACCATTAATAGTGCTTCCAAAGAACCATCCTGCATCACCAAGACTGCCAATAGTAGTGTCAGCTGGTAAAAAAACTGTTATAAGCTGTAGTATCACGCCCGGTACACACCCTAATCAGGACGTTCTCTGCGGTTCAAATGAATTCAACAGTCTGGAGATTACAGGAACAACAGAGGGCGTTCAAATTAGCAATGTGCCTCATTGCGAAATATCTAAGGTTAACTTTGATATCTGATAAACTTGCCTTCAGAAACAGGAATTATCCGGTAATAGGGATGGGAAATTATCTTCTCAGGATGAAATAATTTTTATATTTACCTGATTATTTTTGTATGGAAAGTCCCTGGTGGAAGAATACCTAAGAATATTAAATAGAGAGGAGTGATTGATGGGTGAAACAAGTTATGACAAGCGTAGAATCCGATCGGTCACTTGGGAATTTAGTAAATAGAATCATTAATCCCTCAAAATCAATTATCCCTAAAAATCAATTTAAAGCATTATTAAAATTTTATATCTAAATATGATGCTAAGTAAAGCTTTTTTTGTAAATATAATTCAATAAAAAGAATTATTCGGGTAAGTATTCTTATATTTGACCTGGTTAATTAATGATTGTCTTTACCAATTAATCAATGAGATAAATTGGCGGGATATATAATTTGGACTTATGCTGTAATTGCAGAACGATTAGCAAATGATACGCCATGCCTCAATAAACATCAAGTTAATTTTCCTGTATCGGTGTAAGTCCTCATAAAAAACAAAAAAATAGAAATCGTTCGAATGAAGCGTTTAGATCTTCAATTATATATTAAGCGTCAAGATATTAGATGGAGAGATAATTATGAATATTAAAACGAAAGCTTATTTTTTACTAATAAGCTTAGTTCTTACAATTGGTTTAGCAGGTGCCCAAAGTTGTGAACCTCAAACATTTTCGAAGGTTACACCTGCTGTATTTAGCTCAATAAAAACATACGTTGAGAATTATGGTATTTCTGTTCCATCAGGAGATAGTGGTGAAATATCATATATGGGCGCATCCGCATATTTTTGTTGGGATGGTGAATCTACTTTAACTATAAAATTCACTAATTTGCCATTTTGTATAAGTTCGGACACAGCTACTGAGAACTTAAACGTTTTCATAAACCAATTTATATCTTAAACAGAATTATTCTGTTTTATTATTTCTTGAATGATTCAGAATATTCTAGAATGAAGAAATGTTTAGTTTTATAGTAAAAAGCTCGTGTAGTTGCAGGGGCTGTATAATTTTCAATAAGCTCTGAAGCCAGTCAAAAAACAGCCTCTGCAAACATGGCAGGTTACACTTTTTTTACCAATGACTGCTATATATTTGCTCGATAATAATAATCAAAAAGATTCAGGGGAGTATATTTGCAGATTGAAATACTGGGGTGTGAGTCTTTTGGGGCAAGATCCTTTGCCTGTGTTGTAAATACGGCTGAAAGAAAGATTGTAATTGATCCGGGAGTTGCTCTCGCACGTTTACGTGCCGGTCTGGCTCCTCATCCTATAGAAATTGCTGCTGCTGCCAGGATAAGAAAAAAGCTCCTTTTAGCACTTGAGGGGGCAACAGACATTGTAATTAGCCATTATCACGGGGATCATATGCCAATGAGGGCAGAGGATCCCTACCAATTGCCGGTGGAAGCTCTTCCTTCTCTCAAAGGAGTAAATTTCTGGTGCAAAGGCCCGGAAAAAATCTCCAGCCTGTCGGCAAAACGTCGGCAGGAACTCTCTAATTTTCTGGGTTTTTCTCTCCCAGCTTCGGAAGGTAAGCACTCCGGCAGCATGGACTTTTCTTCTCCCGTCCCTAATGGAACCAGGGATAAAGGGTTTGGAACTGTAATGATGACCCGCATCTGCGAGGAAGATGAGGTTTTTGTTCACTGTTCGGATATCCAGCTGCTTGACAGGGAAACGGTCTTTAAGGTGCTCGCCTGGAAGCCAACAACTGTTTTTTCCTCCGGCCCTCCCCTGTATCTATCACACCGCGTCCCTGAAGCCGGAAAAGAAGCTTTTGGGAACGCTTTACTTCTGGCTCGATACGTGGATACGCTGATTCTTGACCATCACCTGCTCAGGTCTTTTAAGGGCTACGATTGGTTAAAGGAACTGGCAGAAAAAGTGGAAAACAGAGTTCTGTGTGCTGCGGAGTTTATGGGCAAAGAACCTGAACTTCTTGAGGCGCAAAGAAAGATCCTTTACGAAAAAATGCCCGTGCCATCCGGCTGGCATGAGGCTTATGCTAAGGGTAAGGTTGGTTTTGAGGGGTATCTCTAACAGGCTAACTTTTACTACTAAGGGAATACTAAGGGAATACTAAGGGAATACTAAATATATTTCGATACATCAGGCAGCATATAGTTACTTTGGAGTTCGTATCCCTGAGATTTTACAGAACCCCATTAAAAGATCTTATATCCTTTAATCTACGTTTCTCACTTATTTTGTACTGAGTCTCGATACTCCTTTATACAAGGTCCAAGAAGTAGAAAATCAAAGTGTTCGCTACCTTTATTATTGGCATAATTCTCTGGAGTAATCTAATGAGTTATCTTATACTGGTCAGGCACGGAGATCCCTGTCTAAATCCGGATAATTGTCTTTATGGATGGATAGACATCCCTCTCAGTAAGAAAGGGATAGAGGAAGCTCTTGAATGTGCACTCAAACTTGAAAATATCGAATTTGACCTTGCCTTTGCCTCAAAGCTTTTCCGGACCCAGGAAACTCTTTCCATCATACTTTCCGGGCAGAAAAAGACGGGGGTCATTATACATGAAGGAACAGCTGAAAACAGCGGGATAGGAAAGGTTGAATGGTATTCCTACCCTGAAAAGCTCAACAAAAATGTAATCCCGATATACACAGCAGCCGCTTTTAACGAACGCTACTATGGAAAGCTCCAGGGTATGAATAGACATGAAATGCAAGAAAAATACGGGGCAGAAAAGTTCGTCTCCTGGACGTGGGACGTGAAATCAGGTCTACCTGAAGCGGAAAGTCTCCAGACGGTCTATGAGCGAGTAGTGCCTTATTTCGAGCAAAAAGTCCTGCCTTCGGTAAAAGAAGAGAAAAATGTGATAATCTGTGGGCATCAGGGCAGTCTCAGGGCTCTGGTTAAATATATAGAGGATATTTCTGATGAGGGGATCAAAGAAGTATGGGTTCCCACAGGTGAGCTTGTTGTCTATCGTTTTTCCGACGGGGTGCTGACCAGGGAGAATGCGAAATGAACCCCTGGGTTATATCAAGTCCTCGTGTACTTCAGGTTGGTAACCGCGATCAAGTGAAGCTATAAAGATGGCTAGGTGACAGGGACTTTATTGAGACCGGGACGTCGGTGTCCCCTGCGCGGCTGCGGGTCATCGGCGCCATCACTATGCGGTTTGGCAGTGTGAGATTGCCCATCCTTCGTAGATACACAGACCAGCTATCATAAGAGCTATCATTATACAATGATATCATGAGGATACAATTGCATAAACAAAACAGTATTGAGAAGGTACTTTTTCAGCTAATGAGTCATCATCAAGAGTGAGATACCGTTTTTCCATTTATTTTGAGTCAATATATTCAATACTTTCAAACCCAATCTTTGAAAGCAATGATTCTAACTCATTGGGTTTTATCTAAGAGGCTGTCTTAAAATTAAAGTCATTTCTCTAATTGAATATTGTGGGATGATGATTTAAGTTCGTAAATGGATTTTTCAGAAATTCAAGTACATATTTCCTTGAGGATGTCCTTTATCTATGGATATACGTGTTTGAAAAAAAATCAAACCCAATGGGTTTATGGCTCAAATTAATTTTAGACTTTTAAAGGTTTAATGCACCTTTCTTCGATTCAAGTGCATGAATTCTATCTCAATTGTGGAATCAAGTTTAATTTTTAACATGCTCTTGATAGCACTTTTAGTACAAAGAAACGAATATATTAAAATAATAATAATAATAATAATAATAATAATAATAATAATAATTATTTTTAAATAAATATTTTTGTTACTCAGATAATTATAAGGAGTTATATAATTTGACTATCTACAAAATACCCACTTATAGTGACTTAACCAACCTTTATTTAGATGGGATGACAAAAGAGGAAATTATCCGGATGTACAAAGCTGATGCTCCACAAATGGATCTTAGGGGTAGGAAACGTGAAACGAAAAGGAAGATAAATCATTTCTTTAAAATCATTGATGAATCTAAGAAGACTTTCATCGAACAACCTAAGGCACGAAGCAATAGAGCAGCTCTCATATTTTATGCCAGTAAAAAAACATTTATACCAACTACTTCATTTAAACGGGCTCTAGAGGCATTAGAAAATAAAGGCTGGATCCTTCAAGAAGCTATTAAGGATGTGGAGCTTTATGACAAATATCTTGAAAAGAAGCATTAGTGTAGCTTTCCACATCTCAAAATCGTTTCCTAGCACATTACGCAATACATCAACATCAGTAATCATTTTTCAAAAAGTTCCCATTTTTTTTAAAGGAGTTGGTTATAATAAAGAGCCTATCCCAAAACCAGTTTCAATTTCACATCAATCAAGGTTCAGAACCATTTTCAAAATCGGAGACTCGACTGATCTCTTGATATTCGAAAATTCACAGCTCATTTTTGAGTTTTGGGATCAGCTCAAAGAGAATATTGTAAATCTCTGTTCTACTCAACCCATCTTGGGAAAAGTGGGAAATATGGGAATTTAGCCTTCAGTTAGTGATTTTTCTAGGAAAATTAGGGAATTCAAATCCTTAACTATGCAGAAAAAAATGATATTGACCTGATAGTGATGGGCACAAAGGGTCTTAAAGGGATTGAAAAACTCCTGCTCGGTAGTGTAGCTGAAAACGTTCTCAGGCACTCAAAAGTTCCTGTAATGATTGTTCGATGAGTGAAGGTATTTGGTAAATGAAGATATTAACGAATGAATAATTCGGCGAGTTAATGTATTAGATGAAGCAGGCCGAAGGCCTGCTGAATCCTACTTCTGCAAACTTCTACTTATAGTGCCGTATCTTGCTTGTTCATAGTATTGAGTTTTGTTGAGATTGGATTTCTTCAATCTTCAATAATCCCTGGTTTTTTAAATACGGCTTTTGCCTCATCAAAACTCATGTCCGCTGGGGGCACAATGATATCTGAATTTACGATTTCTTTTGCATCAATTGGCATTGCTTTTTCCTTGATCATGGAAATCAATCTCTTAAGCTCTCTTCTGAACTCGACAGCATTTCCTTCCTCAACCAGGGTTACAATCCGGTCATCTATCTTATTCAGTTCGCTGCGAAGGGCATTAGATGCCTGATACTGCCCTTCACCCATTATCCTGATTATTACCCATGAATCCCCTTTTTCTTCCGCACTTTTGCTTTCTTCCCCAATCTTAGCCTTTTCAGGCCTCTTTCCGGTTTCGGCTTTAAGCCTGGCAAGTTCGGACTCGACACTACTCTTCACACCGATCTTTGAAAGTTCCCTGTCGACATCATCCCTGCCGCTGGTGAGGTCCTGGAGTGTCCCTGCTTCCATAAGCTCATCGATTGCATCGGCACGGGCTTTCATCTCTTCGGTCTTATCCTCTGCCCTTTCAATAGCAAGGCCAATATCTGCCATCTCTTCGCTGATCCCGGTAACGGACTCGTTTACTTTAACCTGGGCTTCAGCTGCTGAGTACTGTGCTTTAATAGATTCTTTTCGTGTCCTGAAGATTTCCACCTTGGTTGAAAGACGCTCTTTAGCAGCTATTAGCTTCTCTTCCTGTTTTTCGAGTTCTTCAATTTCTCTGTCAATCCCTTCGACCTGCTGAACAAGAGCGGCTTTCCTCTCAAGGGCCAGCCTCGCGAGGTCTTCTCTATTAGCTGCAACTGCGCCCTTTGCCTGCCCACCAAGCTTGTCTATGTTCTGCGTCAGTTTTACACGCTGAAGCTGAAGGCGCTTTTTAGAGGTTGTAACCTCTGCAACTCCCCTCTTAACATTCTGAAGAAGTTCCAGCTGCTTCTCATAGGAATAATCAAGCGTTTCCCGTGGGTCTTCCATCCTGTTAAGCACCTTATTCATCTTTGATTTGATTACCGTTTCCATTCTTGCGAATAATCCCATAAATATTCCCCTTTATTATTTTTGGCATTTGAGGTGTTTGTGCTGTTTATTTGTTTTAGCTAGAGTTCTATTTTTTAGCTTATCTATTTTTCATTTAATTGAAATTGAAGTTCCTGGTTGTTCAGCGTTATACGATTGGCGTTTTTAAACATTAAAATGTTAGAAGATTTGGCCTGTAGGAAACCAATCTAAAATCGATTCACAGTCTGAAAAACAAACATGTAAAAAGATATCAGTACATTCACTAAAAGAATGGAAATTTAATATTTCATAGGATACTAAGGGCTTTATAAATCGGATTATATCAAGATAAGGGGAAGCTGGAATGTTTGAACAATGTACATATGAAAAATATGAGTTCAAAAAGAAGCTTGAAACTCTAAGAAGTAAAAGTGGAAGGGGCCCGGAGTTAATTTCCCTTTATATCCCTCATGATAAACATATTTTAGACATTATAAATCATTTGAGGGAAGAATATGGGCAGGCTTCGAACATTAATTCCAAACTTACTGGAACAAACGTACAGGGGGCACTTGAGTCTTTGCTGGCAAAGTTAAGACATCTTAACAAAGTACCGGAAAACGGGATAGTTTACTTTACAGGGGTTGTCGATACTGGAGCTAACAAGACAAGCATGGAGAGCGAAGTTCTCATTCCTCCGGAACCTATTGTATCTTACACATATCACTGCGATTCTACTTTCCATATCGAGCCCCTTGAAGAAATGCTCAGAGAATGCAGTACTTATGGGCTTCTACTTCTTGATTTAAGAGAAGCTACTATTGGAATGCTCATAGGTAAGCAAATTGATGTTATTAGGCATCTTCACTCTACTGTCCCCGGCAAACAAAGAAAAGGAGGGCAGAGTGCACATAGATTTGAACAACTCAGGCGCATTGCCATTCACGATTTTTATAAAAGAATTGGAGATGCTGCTAGTGAGGCATTCCTTGAAGTAGAGCCAACAGAACTTAAAGGCATTCTTATAGGAGGGCATTCTCCAACTAAAGAAGAGTTCAATGAAGGTGAATTTCTACATTATGAGCTTCAGAAAAAGGTTCTAGGATTATTTGATACGGGATATACGGATGAATCGGGTTTTTCCGAATTAAGAACTGCAGCAGAGGATACGCTTGAGGGTATTGATCTAATTAAGCAAAAGAAAGATATGGAAGCATTTTTTAGAGAGCTGGCTACCGAATCTGGTAAAGTATCCTATGGAGAAGACAATGTGCGGACAAATCTGGAAATAAATGCAGTTGATGTGCTTTTACTTTCTGAAGACCTGCGATCTGAAAGAGTAACTGTCAAATGCAGTATTTGCGGACATGAGAATAAATGGACAAGAAAATGGAAACCCCATGAAGCTGTTCCTGCAGCAGGAAATTGTCCTGAATGTGGTTCTGCACTTGAAGTCACGGATGTCGTTGATATCGTTGGTGAATTCTCGGAACTCGCTGATAAAGGCAATACAAGGATTGCTTTTATATCAACGGATTTCGACGCAGGCTCTCAATTTATGATAGCGTTTGGCGGAATAGCTGCAATCCTCAGATATAGCACAGGAGTGTGAACTACCACTCAGCAAAGACTGAGTGGCTTCCCAATTCATTCTAGGCTGTATATCGTTTTTTCCTAGTCCCTAGGATACTACCCTACGTTCCATAGGTGAAAGTTAATAGATGATCTTGATTGTAAAATACTTGAGATGCTTTCTAGCTTTCGGCTTTCCCCGACTTGACGTTCCGAATCCCTTTCGGTATGCT
>JAUPKV010000171.1 GCA_030837265.1 Methanobacteriota archaeon | reverse complement strand
CGTGTGCTCTTCCGATCTAGTATCCTGCAGAGAAAAGGGATCTTGTCAAGCATGCAAAAATGCATGGTGCAAGCAAAGATGTGTTGGATGACATCAAAAATCTTCCAGACAATGTGTACGCCAGCGCTTCAGATGTAAACAGAGCATTAGAAAACAAATAAACAAAATATGGGGGAGAATTTATGAAAGCAAGTATGGCTGATGTTGAACATGCACTGAAAGGCATTGATTTTCCAAAAAATAAGAATGAAGTTATTCAGTATGCTAAGAATAACAAAGCTAGCAATGAAATAGTTGCTGATTTGCAGGAACTTCCTGATAGGACATATAATAATGCTGCAGACCTGGCTCAGGAGTTTAAAGGAAAACGCTTGCAGGGAGAGTCAAGATAAGGACAGGACATACGAACTGCAACTGTGAACAGTAATCGAATGACGTTGAGGATCTCCCGAAAAGATATATAAATGCTTCATATGTCACCAAGGCATTGAAGGAGTTGCCGGGAGAAAAAGATAACTGGGAGCAAGGGGAGATTTATGCATACAAGTCCTATCGAAGTTCAGAAAGCTCTAAAAAACATGAATTACCCTGCAAGCAAGGAAGATCTGACTAAGCACGCTAAGGATCGTGAGGCCAATCGCAAAGTTATGCAGGATCTTGAAAATCTTCCGGAAAAACAGTACACAAGTGCTGCGGATGTTAGCAAGGAATTTAAGGGAAACTAAAGTGACATAGAAATCAGGAGGAAAAAAACCTCCTGGATTTCTAACAACGGCTTCATTTCTAATAAATCTATGTCAGGTAGAAAGTTCTAGGATTTCTTTTTTTTAGCAGATTGACGTTTTTCTCCCTCAAGATACTCAGTCTCTATCTCTTTGGCTTCAAGCTCTCTTTCGAATTGTGTTATATCTATCAGTACCTCAAAGAGAGCATTTCTCCCTATGTCTCTGATGTCTATTTCCACCGGTTGAGCTATTGTAGTCCCTATAGTTCTCCATTCCTCCCTCCTGACATCAGTTATCTCCCATGAGCCTGCAGATGAGTTCTTTACTCTATCACGAGCAAGTTGCAAAAGCAAATGTTTCTTCTCCATTTTGCTGAGGTTATCTATTCCTCTGACTTCTAATTCACTTACTGAAGCTTCACCCATTTTGGATTTAACCACCATTGGTTCTCCTGGCTCATCTATTATTTCATCAGTTAGATGTCTCCCCATGAATTCAACCTCTTTCCATTTTTGTAAGCTTATTGTTCAGTAGGTTAATCAATGATCAAGCAAGGGCCTGAAAGTTCTCGGGTCAAGGGATAAATGTCTCTGACAGTAGCTGCATCTTGTCTCCAGGGGCTTTCCTGCAATAAGAGCTCTCTCCACATCTTCTTCTGGTGAGATGTACTGGGTCATCTCCTCCCCGCAGTATGGACACTTTATCTTCAACCAGTCAAGCCTGGTGAGCTGCCTGATATTCTGGATCAGCTTTCCCAGAGCATCCTGATAAGCATCCGGAGAAAAATAGATTGGTTGGAGATGACGTATCAGGACTGGCATTTCCACCCCTTTCTCTACCAGTGAGATCATAAATTGATCGGCACCTGCTGCGAGACCGATTTCCTGATTTACTTCCGGAGATATCATACCTTCCTGTGTGAGGATTGGGATGACGCAGTCAGACTGACGGATGCCAAAACGTATTATTTCAGCCAGGGAAAGGCTCAAAGCCTTCCTGTAGAGAGAAGAAAAACTCTCAAGTTCCACAGCCCAGAGTGCGAGACTCAGCTCCTGAGCAAGAGGCTCGTCCTGCTCGCAATGAGCTATATAGATTTTTGTTATCATACTCATGTATATTTATTCACAACTATTTTATTTTCTTTTATCTACTTCAATCTCAAGTTCTGGCATCTACTTCAATCTCAAGTTCTGGCTCTGATTCAGGCTCCGGTTCGGGTTCAGGTATGGGCTCCGGCCCAGGTCTCGTCGGTTCAGGAATCTCAGGTCTGGGCGTAGGCGATGGCTCAGGCACTGGTTCAGGTAGAGGGACAGGGTATGGGCCTGGTCCAGGCTCAGGTACTGGCTCCGACTGAAAGGACAGCTTCCGGACTTCATTTGGCAAATTAACTCCTCCTTTTCCAGAAAGCTCGATTAATTATTTTGTTGTCATTAAGGTTAGTCTTGTAAATTAAAGAAGCATAGGAATCTCGTTTCCTGAACTAAGCTTCCTGAAAACACTTAACCCTGAGTCGCGCCACCTGAATTGTGATTAGGGGTCCGAAAAATATTATTTTTTTATCCATTAAGTAAAAAAAGTGAAGTTAATCTTGAGCTCACCATAGAGCTTTATCTGTTTTTAATCCCTATTATGGAATCTATTTCTTCAGCCGCGTTTTCTAGCTCATTAAAAATTCTTTCCGAGTCCTTTCGCATCTCCCTAACTGCAGCTTTCAAGCTACCCCCCCGCAAATATATCAAACGTTTTTTCCTATAGAGGAGGCCTGAATCATTGAGGTTTCTAATATGATGGTTTACTCGTGACACTTTTAAATCCAGGTATCCAGCAAGAACCTCTGATGATACTTCCTCGTCATTGGATAATTTATCAAGGAGACTAAATATTATTTTTGTTGCTGTGTTTTCTATATCCCTCCCTGAAGAAAATCCAAAGCTGTCGCAGAACCATATTAGGTCCTCTTCCAGATCCCTGATATGTGGCTTTTCAATATTTCTTAAAATAATCTCCTGAACCATCAGGGCAATATTTTGGAGTTTCAAGTATATATATTTTTTTTAATATTGTAGATATCATTTCTACTTTTTAATTATGATTTTTATTTTTCGCGGTAATTTTTAAATATAAGTTTCGCATTATATGCAAATAGTTGAGCATTGTGCTCAAATATTGTGAACTCATTGTAGATTAAAACTGCAATTCACCTTCATCCAATATAGAATTACTTTAGAATCTTGCGTATGAGGAGGAATAAAATAGTGATTATTAGACCTATGGGTGAAAGAGTATTATTGAAGCACCAGGAGAAAGAAGAGGTGACGAAGGGTGGAATTTACATCCCGGAGTCTGCACGGCAGGAGAAGAAGGAAGGAATTGTTTTAGCTGTTGGGACCTTTGAAGATGGTAAAGATCTTCCCCTTAAGAAAGGTGATCATGTAATCTACGGTGGATACCAGTCTGATGAAATTGAGATTGATGGGGAAAATTATGTCTTTGTCGATTTCAAAGATATCCTGGCAACCGTGATGGAAGAATAATATTGAACAAACTTATTCTAAAATATATTCAGAGTAACATGTGAACTATGTCTAATACGAACTATGTCTCTGTTACATATACTCATCTATCTGAAGAAAAGTTTGATCTTATAAGGTGAATTTGATGACTTCTAAGAAAATAATGTTTGACGAGAGTGCTAGAAAAGCAATCTTAAATGGTGTTGATAAAGTTGCAAACACCGTCAAAATCACTCTTGGACCTAAGGGACGCTATGTCGTGCTGGATAAGAACACGAAACCTGTGGTCACAAATGACGGGGTAACTATTGCAAAAGAAATAGAGCTTCATGACAAGTTTGAAAATATGGGGGCCAAGCTTGTTAAAGAGGTTGCTTCCAAAACCCAGGACAACACAGGAGACGGAACTACCACTGCAACTCTCCTTGCTCAATGCATGATAAGAGAAGGCCTGAAAAATATCAGTGCCGGAGCAAATCCCATGGATGTCAAGAAAGGTATTGAGCTCGCAACGGAAAAAGTAGTTGGCTATCTTAAGAGTAAGAGTGTTGAAGTGAAAGGCAAGGAGAAAATTATACAGGTAGCTACAATTTCTGCAAATAATGATGAGGAAATAGGCAACTTGATTGCAGATGCAATGGAAAAAGTCGGATACAATGGGGTAATCACTGTTGAAGATTCCAAGACTATGGAAACAAGCCTGGAAGTCGTAGAAGGGATGCAGTTCGACCGCGGTTTCGTTTCTCCTTACATGGCAACCGACACCGAGAAGATGGTCTGCGAATTTGATGATCCGTATATCCTGATTACGGACAAAAAAATTAACACTATGAAGCAGATTGTTCCTGTGCTCGAAAAGGTAGTTTCCGAGGGTCGTTCTCTTCTGATAATTGCCGACGATGTAGATGGAGATGCCCAGGCAGCCCTAATTTTAAACATCATCCGCGGCTCTCTGAAAGTCTGCGCTGTCAAAGCTCCGGGATTCGGGAACGACAGAAAGGAGATGCTTGAAGATATTGCCGTGTTGACCGGAGGGCAGTTAATTAGCGAAGAGAAGGGTATGAAACTTGAAGAATTCGAGGAATACATGCTCGGAAGTACCAGAAAGGTCAATGTTGACAACAACAAGACTATTATTGTCGAAGGTAGGGGCGACAAGTCAAAGATTAATGAGAGAATCCGGGTTATTGAGTCCCAGATTAATATTGCAGACTCGGATTACCGGAAAACAGAGCTCAAAAAGCGCCTGGCAAAATTAGGGGGAGGTGTTGCAGTGATTAAAGTAGGAGCTGCGACCGAAACTGAGCTCAAAGAGAAAAAGATGAGAATTGACGATGCCCTTAATGCTACAAAGGCTGCAGTTGAGGAAGGAGTGGTTACAGGAGGAGGAATAAGCCTTTTCCGCGCTACTGCAGTTCTCGAAGCTCTTAAACTCGAAGGGGACAAGCAGATAGGTGTAAAAATAATTCAGAGATCGATTGAAGAGCCTGTACGCCAGATTGCTACAAACGCAGGTAAGGAAGGTGCTGAAGTTGTAGCAGCCATCAAAACCGAATCCAGCGAACACTTCGGATACAATGCAAAGAAAGACGTATTTGAAGACCTTTTCGAAGCAGGAGTCCTAGATCCGACAAAGGTTGTCAGAAGTGCCCTTCAGAACGCGGCATCAATTGCCGGAATGATACTTACAACTGAAGCCCTTGTTACCGACTTCGATGAAGAAAAGGACGACAGGACAGCTGCAATAATTATCTGATCCTATCTTTCTTCCTTTCTTTTAATCTATTTTTCTTTTTAATCTATTTTGTTGGATTGTACTGGAGATTTGTTATCACGTTTGCAGTTGCTGATCCATAGCCTTATTATATTACTGTTTATAATTTAGTTTATATGCGTTTTTAGTTTACGATGCATCCTTCATTAATCAAAAGGTGAAAATTAGCATGTTTGAAGTCTACTGTGACTCTTCTTATAATGAAAATGAAGACTCTTTTATCGGCTGCACCGCACTTCGGGATGGCAGGCAGATATATCAGTCCACTACTAAAATCCAGAATAATCCTGATAGTAATCTTAATTGCGAACTTGCAGCTCTTGATTTCGCAGTCACATTGGCAAATATTTTCTTTAAGGAAGGAGAAGAGATAATCATTTACAATGACTCGACAGAAGCTGTAAAATTCTTCCAGGCTAACAGGAAAGAAATCGAAAAAAAGTTTCCCAAATCCAGTGTTAGCTTCGAATATATTCCCAGAGAAAAAGTTAATCAGGCTATTGCTGACAGCCTTTCTAAAAAGTTTCCTATTTTCTTCCTTGATATTCCGACTCTAGAAGTCGAATCTTTTTCACGGCGGGAAGACATATTATCAAACATTGCCAGGAATGAGCCCAGCGTGTTATATCTTGTGAAAAATGAGGAACTTTCTACCAAAAAAAAGACCTGCTACAGGCTGGTAATTCGTAGTATGGAAAAAGTCCTTTCAGATGAGCGGCTTTATCTTATAAAGAAAGGAGGCCCTGGCACTCAGGTGAAAGCTGCAGATGAGATCAGAAAAGACCTATCCGATCCCTCACTTGTTTCATCCCTGAAAACAAAGGGTGTCCGGCTTGAGTATTCCTACTTCTTGCTCACCGATGAGACCTGGGGCCTTCGGGGCACGGATAATAAGGCATACTCTGTTCTGCCTGACTCCGTTCCTCATAGGATAATCTGTGATGAGGTGGACAGGTCCCCTGAAAATCTATTTCGTAAAGCAGAACGCTACAGGTAATTTATTCCCCCCAATTTTGGTCTTTTACCTGGAAAATCACACATAAAATTTATGGACAATACCGCTCTATATATGATAGGGGAGCTAATTAGATGGAGTATCACAATATAGAGATCCGACATAATACAGCTGAAATTCAACAGGATGCCGAAGAGGAGTATCAAAGGAGAGTTGACGAGCAAACAGGACCATCAGAGGAGACCGGTATCCGATATATTGGTGCCCCTGGAGGGAAAGTATGTAAATCCTGTTTGGAGATACCTGAAGAGCAACGTAGAAGTATGATCCTGGAAATACAGCGGGTAGCAGAAGAAATACTTAAAACCCACAAAATAATTGCTGAACTCAGTGATCTTTTAAAGGGAGAATGGTACATTAAACTCCAGAAGCCCGGTATTGAGAAGAGACTGGTTATTGGGAAATCCGGAGAGGAAATTTTTATAGGGCTTTACAATTATTCGGACAATATTCCTATTCCTGATCCGAATCTGGTTCTGCTCTCACAAAATGGATTCTGGTATCCGCAGAGGATAGAGAAAAAATTTGAAGAGGTAGTTTCTTCTTTTTTTACTGGAGCATACGGGGACTACGATTTTCTTAACATCGTCCCTGAGAATGTTGAAAAGTTCCAGGCATTTCAGCGAGATTTTGCAAAAGCACTTGAGAACCAGGGCTGGGATAAAACGGATGTAAAGATTGTCGAAAAAATAACACCCGGAAATTGACTGAGATATCAAAATTCCTTCCGTTATTTCCACAGAATATTTAAATATTGAAAGCATACGCAATCTCAGGTATAGTTCAGCGATACTATTTGCTTTTACCTCAACCCTTCAAAAACAAATACTTTCGGAAGGTCTTTTATGATTTCAATAAACTCCGAATGCATCCTATCAAAAAAAACTGAAGATATCCCTCCGTTCTATGTAATGGAAGTGCTGGAAAGTGCCCAGGCTCTGGAAACTGAGGGGAGACATATAATACATCTCGAGGTCGGAGAGCCAGATTTCCCTACAGCCCCTCATATCTGTGAAGCAGCTTGTTCAGCCATTAGCCGGGGGTCTACAAAGTACACCCACAGCCAGGGACTTCCAGCTCTCAGAGAGGCAATAGTTGAATCTTACAACAATAAGTTCGGACTTGATCTGAACTCTAATCAGGTCATCGTAACATCGGGAACAAGTCCTGCTCTTTTGCTGGTTTTTATGGCCTTGCTTGAAAAGAGGGATGAAGTAATAATGTCAAATCCTCACTATGCCTGTTATCCGAATTTCGTAAAGTATCTGGGTGGAACGCCTGCTTTTGTATATACAAGCGAAAAAAGCGGCTTTGCCCTTGAACCGGAAACAGTAAGGCATTACCTGAATCCCTACACCAAAGCCATTCTTATTAACAGTCCTTCGAATCCTACAGGGCATGTTATGTCTACCGAATGTTTGCAGGGTCTTGCCGATATTGCTGAAGAGAAAGAAATTCCTATAGTATCGGACGAAATCTACCAGGGCTTGATCTACAACGGGGAGGAACATACTATCCTTGAATACACAAATAATGCCTTTGTCCTGAACGGTTTTTCCAAATTGTATGCCATGACCGGATGGAGACTCGGATATATTATCTGTCCACCTGAATGTACTCGTGCGCTCCAGAAAATTCATCAAAATTTCTTTATCTGTTCCAATTCCTTTGTCCAGGAAGCAGGAATTACAGCCTTAAAAGGCCCCCAGGATCATGTGGCAGAAATGGTACATACCTATAATACACGCCGTCAGTATATGCTTAAAAGGCTCCTCGGAATGGGTCTTGATGTAGGTAAGGAGCCAATGGGAGCTTTCTATGTCCTTGCCGATGCCCGCAAATACAGTAATGACTCCCTGGAATTCAGCCGCCGCATCCTCAACGAAGCGGGCGTTGCAGTGACCCCCGGAATTGACTTTGGGATCGGTGCAGAGGGCTATTTGCGTTTCTCCTATGCAAACAATATTGAAAATATAAAGGAAGGTATGGACAGACTGGAAGTCTTTTTAGAAGAGAATGAGGAATAAGAGTTTTGTAAAAAATCGTAATGTAGTTTCGTACAGTGAATCATTATATTTAACTGTTACTCTTGGTTTGATCCAAAAATCACACCATTGGAATAGGATTGAGGTTTTAAAATAAGGAATTTGAAAAATAGCATGCTCGGCGAAATATTTTTTAATTTTGAAATCCAAAAAGATTACTTTGATTATTTCCATTTCTTTCCGGACAAAAAAGTCCTGTGATCATCCAGGTACCATACATGAAATGAGTCCCCATTATGAAGTAAAGGTCTTTCTCCTGACTGCGCGAAAGGAAATATTCCCTTATCCTACTTTTTATCTTCTCGGGCTTCTGCTCAATCCTTAGGATATTCCTCACGGTCTCATTGAATTCCCAATCAAGCACTATAATCTTGTGTCCTCTGCAGACATCTTCTCCCTCACACCTGAAATTACATTTTACCTCTACCGGTATTCCAGCCCTTTCTCCGATTTCGAGAAAATCTCCAATGAAATTAAAGTACTGCTGCCGGTCATAAGCCTCAATTCCGTTTATCTTTATCTCGATATCCTGAATCTCAGGCTTTATTACCCCCAGGCTCGCCCCTTCAAGATTCAGTTTTTCTATAGATGTTGCAAGCGGCAGGACAAGTCCTTTAATCTCCCTTTCTTTAAGCGGCTTTTGCAGGTTCACATAACTGAGTGCTTTCCTGCTCTCCCACCTGATATCATGTTCCGGCCTGGTAACCGTAACCTCAAGCAGGTCGTTTTTCCTGAAATCAACCAGCCCTTCTCCATACCTGAACCCTAGCGGATAAAGTCTTAGCAGTTCTCTATCTTTATTAATGCCAATTACTCCGAAAGGATGCCCATCCCCATCCCTTTTACATCTCTCCGGGGTGGCTCTGACTAGGACAGCTATCTCTTCTTTTTCTCGCCTCAAAGTGGAACCTCTCTTATTTTTGAGTGGGTATAGAAAAGATTGATTTGAAGGGTATTAATCTTTGGGGAGCTATGTGAAAGTGTTTAATTCGGTCCTTAAACAATAAAGACAAAAAGGAAATTTCTAAATAAGAGTCAGCATGAACTTAAAGTTTGGGACCTTAAAACAGGAATGGAAGTATCAGCATTTAGTGGATTTTGATTGAATACTCAGCACAACCAAAAATTAATCAAAAAAAAGAAAGTGGGGCTGGTGAGATTCGAACTCACGATCGACGGGTCTCTCCGAACAACTGCCTTAACAGTTTAGTTTGGTGAGCATCTATCAGTGCTCCAACGGCTCCTCATTGTCCTACCCCGTCGGGAAAGACTCGGTAGACCCGTTGTTCATCATTTATCCGCTGGAGCCCATCGCCATGCCGGACTAGGCCACAGCCCCTTGACTAGGAAGTGAAATATCTTTCTTCTTTTAAATAGTTGACGGCAAGAGAGGAGTTTTTTGAGGAAATAAACTATATTTTTTATTAATTCTACTGAATAACCTGTTTAGTCTCGGATAGAGTTGAACAATAGTTTTTAGTAGGTTCTCACACTATATTTTTTTGTTATGAAAGCTGTGTGCATCTGTATGGGAGTGAATTTGCCTTACAGTCCAAAATGGTACTGGCCTGCAGAAGGTTTTTATGGAGTGCCGGAAATGGACCGATATTTTGATAGGGAAAATATTTTTTCCAAATTTAAATATACTGGGGGGCAACTTTTAAGGCTTAATGAATTGCTGATGGGGTCCGTAGAAAAAGGAGGAGTTTATGCTTTTGACCTGTCAGGGCCTTTTCTCGAACAGTGCAGGTGGGACCCAGAGCTGCTTGAATCTTTCCGAGAACTCGGGGAAACGGGAAACATTGAATTTACCGGGAGCTGCAGCAACCATTCCCTGAGTTCATTGTATCCGGATCTTACCTGGTTTCGGGAAGAAGTGATTGTTTATAGGGAGATGATCAGGGAGCTTTTAGGAGTTATTCCAAAAACTTTCGTAAATACCCAGCTCCTGTATACCGGAAGAGTAGGACACATGCTTGCTGAGATGGGATTTGGGTGCCAGATAACGGAGGGATCTCGGAATCTTATATGCAGATGCGAACCTGTACACGTCTTTGAAAATCAACTTCCGACTTTGTTAAGGCATATTAACCTCAGTGAGGACCTTGAGCATCGTTTTTCGGAAAAAAAATGGAAAGAATATCCCCTTACTCCGGAAAAATTTGCTAAATGGATTTCCAATATGGAGGGGGATGTCCTGACCCTTTATTTCAACTATACGGGGATTTGCGTTCATTACGAAAAGACAGAGGCAATTGCTGATTTTATCCGGGATCTTCCTGGCGCCCTCAAAGCCCATGGGATCAAAATGCTTACGCCTTCCGAAGCTGTAAAGAAATTCGCGCCTTTAAAACTTCCAACCCTGAAAACCGAACAGACAATCAGGTATGGGATGCATAATGCAGTAGGAAACCATGCTCAGCAGCTCTACCTGAGAGAGCTCGTAAGAGTAGGAGAGGAGCTGTCGGAGCTTAAGGAGAGTAAACATTACCGGGAACTGAAGCAGATATTTGGCTACCTGCAGCAGGGGGACATATTCTTTTCCATGAACCCCGGAAGTATAAGAGACGGATATGAAAGGGCTGTGAACTACTTTTCCATACTCTCGGATTTCAGGAGAGCGGTCCTGGAGGAGAGGGCATGACCTCTGTCTGCATGTATTTCCAGGTCCACCAACCCTTCAGGCTGCGCAGGTTCTGGCCTGACGACAGAACCGGTTTTTACCGTTATTTCGATGAGAGAGGTAACAAGGAAATTTTTGAAAAAGTAGCCCGGAAATGTTACGTCCCTACAAATAGGAGCCTGCTGGATTCTATTGATGAGCATTCCGGAAAATTCAGGTTTTCTCTTTCTGTTACCGGGACTCTGCTCGAACAATGCGAACTATGGGGAAAAGAAGTACTCGAAGGCTTCAGACAGATGGCTGAGACCGGAGCCGTGGAATTTCTGGACGAGACTTATTATCACTCCATATCAAGTCTTTTTGAAAATAAAGCCGAATTCATTGAAGAGATTAAGGAACACAGGAGATTTATGTCTGACCTGCTGGGAGTTAATCCTCAGGTATTTCGGAACACTGAACTTCTTTATAACAATACGATAGCAAAGACTGTTTCAGACCTCGGGTACAGAGCTATTCTAACCGAAGGTGCGGATCATATACTTAACGGAAGATCACCTAACTCACTCTACAGGGCAAAAGGTTCAGGCCTTCCCATTCTCTTCAGGAACTACAAGCTGAGTGACGATATTGGATATCGTTTTTCAGCCAGATGGTGGAAAGGATATCCTTTGACGGCGGAGAAATGGGCACGTTGGGCTTCCGGAGTAAAAGAAGATTGTATAAATATTTTTATGGATTATGAGACTTTCGGAGAGCACCAGTGGAAAGAAACCGGAATTTTTGGCTTTCTGCAAAAGCTGCCTGAGGAAGTCCTCAAGAAGAACCTTAATTTCAGCACTCCTGTGGAGCTTGTCAAAAAATATTCCCCGGTAGCTGAGATCGATATAGGGGACTTATCCACTATATCCTGGGCAGACTCGGAACGCGACACAAGTGCTTGGCTTGGAAACGATATGCAAAGACGTTGTTTTGAAGAAATGAAGTTACTAGAGCCCTTTGTCAGAAAGACCGGAGACCCTGAAATTCTGAGCATATGGAAGCACCTGCTGACTTCCGACCATTATTATTATATGTGTACTAAATGGCTCGGGGATGGGGATGTACACTCTTATTTCAGTGTTTACGCCACCCCTTTCGATGCAGCGGTTAATTTCATGGCAGCAGTTATGGATTTCAAAGCTCAGGTTTTTAGAAAACTTCGCACAACAGCTTAATTTATATTAAATACTAATTCCAGTTTATATAGGAGTTTGAGTTGCATGGTTAGAGATTTATTTACATTTGCAGGCTTCAATGAAAATACGCAGATTGTATGGTTCAAAATTATTTATTCGAAAAAGCCCGGATCTTTATCTTCAATAATTGATTTCCTGGAAGCTGAGAACACATCCGTCATGTTCGGCCACCTTGATAATCTTACCCAGGAAACAGGAGAATATTCTGTATTTACAGAACTAAAAAAAGATATTAATCCAGAAGAATTCGCTCAAAAAATAAAGGACCTGAGCGTCGTAAGTGAAGTGGAGTACGGGATTTCAAAATACCGGATGGTTCATTCCGTGGATTTCCCCCTTAATGTAATAGGGGTCAGGGGAGTCATAGCAAGGGCACTCACAATTGTTGATATAATTAAAACGCTCAACGAGAATGCGCCACATGCAGATGGACTCCTCACCATTTCAGGGCTCAAGGGCGGCATTCATGCGGCAAAATATTTCAAGAGCATTATGCCTCTTGACGACAGCAACTTCGCAAACGTTATTGGGGAACTCTATAGAGGCGTAGGCTGGGGGATCCTGGAAATAGAGTGTGATCCCGAAACTTATGAAGGAAAAGTTATTGTGAAAGACTCCTTCATAGCCGATATGTATGGAGCGGCCGACCAGCCTGTTTGTGCCTTTATGAGCGGCTATTTTGCAGGTTACCTGACCGAATATTTCGGGAAGGCTATAAGTGTAAGGGAAGTTAGCTGCAAAGCCACAGGAAAGAAGTTCTGCGAACATATTATTTCGCCGGCACCCTCTGGAGGAACAGCTCAGGAATATCAGGTGAGAGGGGATACACGGTGATAAAACAACCCAATGTTATCCTGGGAAATAATGAACTGCTTGTTACAATGGGAAGGAAGGGGGATCTTTTAGGCTTCTTTTATCCCCGCCGAGATCATGCCCAACATGTGGAGGAGTCTGTTGCCTGTATTCATGTGGATGGAAAACTCCTCTGGACAAATGATAACGATTGGCACAGCATCCAGAACTATATAGAAGACACCAATATCGTATCCACAAAACTTTATCATGATTCGGGAGTTCGCATTTCTATTCTAGATCTTGTGCATCCGGATGTGCCTGTGCTTATCCGCAGGTTCAAGGTTCAGTCCCAAAGAAAGGTCTCAGGAAAATTTTTCTATTACTCGAATTTCAATGTAGGGGAAACATCTACAAAAAACTCAGCTTTTTGCGATTCGGATGTTCGCCTGCTTGCACAGTACCGGCAAAACTACTATATAGGAATCCAATCCCTGCCCGAATTCACTGAATGGCAGATTGGAAAAGCTATGGATACCATATGGTGGACGAATTCCAAGTATGATATGGAAGATGGAAAACTCCAGCGGAACAAAGAGGATATAGGAAACATTAATAACGCTGTCGGTTGGGACCTTGAACTTGAAGAAAACGGATCAAATGAATTTGTTATCTTGATAGGAGCCGCATCTTCCCGGAGCCTTCTTTATAAAAGAATGTATGAACTCTCTAAAATGTCCCTTGAACATATTTTTGAGAAGACAAGAGAACATTGGGTTATGTGGCTCTCGAAAAAAAAGGTACTAAAAATGCCCGGACTCGAGGGTTACGATAACCTTCGGCAGGAATTGTTCAGCGCCTACAACCGCTCTATTCTTACCCTTTACCTGCTTCAAGACCGCGAATATGGGTCTTTTGTGGCTGCTCCTGAGTTTGATCCCAATTTTGAGAAGTGTGGGGGATACGGGTTTTGCTGGAATCGGGATACTGCCGAGATCGTACTCGCACTCAAGCACTCAGGCTATCCGGAATACTGTGACATGTTTTTCAAATGGTCAATTGGAACACAACTCCCTGACGGTTCCTGGTTTCAGCGATACTGGCTCAATGGGGATATAGCCCCTTCCTGGGGTAATTTTGATTACTCGACACAAATTGATGAAACAGGGTCCACCCTTTATGCTATGGACATTTACTACAGGATTCTTGAAGGCCTGAAAAAGGTTGAGTTCCTGGAAGAAGTATGGATCTCAGTGCTCAGGGGTGCTGAGTATCTTATGAAGCGGACAAAATCCGGGCTTCACGAAAGTTGTACTGACCTGTGGGAGACCTACCACGGAATATTCACATATACAAACGCCTCAATATATGCCGGGCTGATTGGCGCTTCTCACATTGCCGAAGAAAACGGGGAGGATGGCATGGCAAGGCGCTGGAGAAAAAGGGCCGAGTATGTAAAACAGGCTACTATTGACCGTCTTTGGCTTCAAGAAGGCTACTTCGCCAAAGGAATTATTAATGAAAAATTGGACAAGACCATCGATGCAAGTATCCTGAGCACTTATATTCCATTTGGTATGCTGTCCCCAAAAGATCCTGTAGAGAAAGATATGATCCAGTTTATGATAGAAAACATCCGGAAAAAACTCTCAATGCCAATCAATCAGAGCTATGGGATCAAAAGGTACGAAAACGATAGTTACATAGAAGGAAACCCCTGGACAGTAACCACTCTATGGCTTTCGGAAGCAATGTTCTCACTTGCCCTTGACCTTCCCCGGGAAATAGAAGAGAAATACGACGAAACCGTGAATAAACTAACCGGTGATGGGATCAAACTCCTTAAATGTGCTCTGGCTGGTGCAACCAGTACCGGACTTCTTCCGGAGCAGATGGATAAATCCACAGGCAAACCTGCCTGGGCAATCCCCTTAGGGTGGAGCGAGTCCCTCATGCTCGATAATATCCTGCTTCTGGACAAGATATGTACGAAAAAAGCAGGAAATAAAGAACAAAGTTAAGTAAAAGAGCAGAACCTCATTTCTCGAGTTTAATCCTATAAGTAAGGATTACAATCAGTCATAAATCAGTGATTTTCAATTTTACATTCATCAATGGAGATGCAGAGAGGTAGCAATCACAAATCAAATGTATATATACAAGTAAATATGTATATATACAACTTGCACATATTACCTAGTACAGGACTTACGCACTTGGGGAGCAAAATCAATCGCAGTAGCGTTATATCTCATTCATATTTTAGATTGTTGGTTAATGTTATTGATTTCTCAATTCAACCGCATATGTCCTAAACTATCAATCAATAACTAAACAAAGGTAAAAATAATGGCTTTTAATGACAGAGGAAAACCCTTCGGGGGAAGAGACAGCAATCGCAGGGATTTCGGAGCTCCCAGAGAAATGTACAAGGTAATCTGTTCTGATTGCGGTGTTGAGACTGAAGTTCCGTTCAAACCAACAGAAGGACGGCCGGTTTACTGCAGGGATTGTCTTCCTAATCATAGGCAACCCAGAGAGAATCGCAGATACTAAGTGCTATTTATGTAACTGGATTTAAAATACTTATTTTCTTTCATTTTTAGGGCGGAGTTAAGGCTCTGCCACATGAATTTTGCTTCGAGTTTTTTGGCAGTGTCGTAAATATACTGTAAATTAGCTTTTGATGGGATTTTAATTTAGACATTGGTATAGATACCATTAATGTGTATAGAGATATAGGAGTTGAATATGAAAATAGGTAAATCAAAAACCAGGAAGGGAGGTAATTATGCCCCATGTGAAAACTGCAGAGAATACTATAAGCAAGCTGTTTATATGTATATTGGTAGAAAATGGACTAAAATAGGGGAAGGATGCCCTGAATGTCTTAAAAAAAAATTATTAGAATAATTCATTTCTAACTAATTTTGAGTAAACATTGCCAATTATCCAATTGTAGAAATGGCTCGATTATTAAGACAGCCTCTTAGTGGATTATCTTATTTCTTCGGCCCCGTTCAGATATGGCCTGAGGACTTCCGGTATCTCCACGCTGCCATCCTCACGCTGATAATTCTCCAGTATCGCAACTACAGTCCTGCCGACAGCAAGGCCTGAACCATTAAGCGTGTGGACGAACTGAGGACCTTCGGGAGTCCTGAAGCGGATATTGGCCCTTCTGGCTTGAAAGGTCTCGAAATTCGAGCAAGAGGAAATCTCGCGGTATTTTTCCTGTGCAGGCACCCACACCTCAATATCATAAGTCTTGGCCGAGGAGAATCCCAGGTCTCCGGTACAAAGGCTTATGACACGATATGGTATTTTCAAGAGTATGAGAATCTCTTCAGCATCAATTGTGAGCTTTTCCAGTTCTTCGTAGGAGGTTTCAGGTTTTACGAACTTTACAAGCTCAACTTTGTTGAACTGATGTTGTCGAATAATTCCCCTAGTATCCTGACCATGTTTTCCAGCCTCACGCCTGAAGCAAGCGGTATATGCTGTAAGGTATACCGGTAGCCTTTCCATGTACTCGTCCATATAAAGATTAGTCACCGGGACTTCTGCGGTAGGTGCAAGATAGAAACCGTCAGCGCATACGTACATATCCTCTTTGAACTTTGGCAACTGTCCGGTGCCGGTCATGGCTTTTTCATTGATAAGTACAGGCGGGAAAACTTCCAGATAACCCTGTCTGGTATGTACATCAAGCATGAAGTTTATGAGGGCTCTCTCGAGTTTTGCGCCCATCCCTTTATAGACTGTAAAGCCCTGACCCGCAATTTTAACTCCTCTCTCAAAGTCGAGTATGTCCAGTGACTCTCCTATCTCCCAATGGGGTTTTGGAGCGAACGTAAACTTTCTTGGCTCTCCAACAACCCTTATAACCGGATTGTCATTCTCGTCCTTGCCAATTGGAGTTGTCGCAGATGGAATATTAGGGATATTGAGCATTATCTCGTTTATTTTTGATTTGTAGTCACGTATTTTATCATCTATCTCTTTAATACGGTCATTAATGCCTTGCATTTCTTCTATCTTGGATAAAGCATCTTTGTTTTCTTTCTTAATCTTCGCGATCTCACGGGTGACCACATTGCGCCTATGTTTTAGCTCATCACCCTCGACAAGACATTCTCTCCAGGCAATGTCATATTCAATAAGGCTATCTATCAGTTCGGTGCTCATGTTCCTATTAATAAGAGCACACCTAACGATATCGGGATTATTGCGTACAAGTTTGAGTTCTAGCATATTAAGTCCAAGAAAATCAGCTTGTTGGATGATATATATATTTCGATTGTTCGGGCTGTAAATCTGTTATGGAAAAATTTGGGAAACGATCAGGATTTGAATTGTCAATCCTGAAGCCTGCTTCTTCAGTACTTCATTTCAAGCGATAATCTTTCCATATGAACTATTTTCAAAATAACTGACAATTTGATTGATACTGCTGGCTTGTCCGGAGTCCGAACCCAGAATAAGCTTTGAGAGGCTTACCTTGTTCATATAAACTACTTTAGGTTCTCCTGTGACGTTTCCGAGTTCTGCGGCTTTATCTACTGCATCGTAGATGTCTCCGAAACCATCTATCAGTCTCAGCTGCTTTGCCCGGGTTCCGGTATATATGCGGCCGTCGGCAAGGGCTTTTACTTCACTTATGTTAATGTCGCGTCCTTCGGAAACTTCAGTTACGAAATTTTCGTATACTTCTGAAACCACACCTTGTGCATACTCTTTTTCCGCATCCGTTAATCCCCTCCAGGGACTTCCCATATCTTTCATTTCTCCAGATTTTACTACCTGATAATCTATACCGTCTTTTGAGTAGGATCCCGACATGTTCTGAAAGATCCAGATCACTCCGATTGAGCCGGTAACCGTAGAAGGACTTGCCATAATATAATTAGCAGGTGCAGAGATATAGTAAGCAGCACTGGTTGCGGAATCTCCCATAGAAACGACAACCGGGACACCGTGCGCCTTAGCTTTCTTAACTTCTTCAACAATTTCCTGGGCTGCTACAGGAGATCCTCCCGGACTGTTGATCCGAAGCACAATTGCTTTTACATCTTTATCCTTCACAGCACTGCGTATATTTTCAGATATCTCTTCCGAGGTTGCATACCCAAGTCCTGCAGGAACGCTTCCTGAAAGCATGGTGCCCTGTACATAGATAACTGCCACCTTCTGGGAGCTGCCAAGATTATCTTTAATCCCAAAACCGTTGAGAATTACCGCAGCACTGACCATTATAATAGCAATGAGAGCTAACATGACCAGTATATAAGGAATCATGCGACGCTTTTGCTTTTTTGTGGAGGAATTTGAATTCTGTTTTTCAAAATTCGTATCATTTGGAGCAGACTCGGTTGAGGAAAATTTACCCCTATTATCCTGCGTGCCTTGAATGGGAGCAAGTTCTTCTCTGTTAGCATGAGCGCTACTCTCCATAATGTCATGTCCAGAATTTCCCTCTGGTTTCATACCTTCTTGATTCGTGTTTTCATCGATCATATTAGAGGACCGTGTAGTTTGGATTTATAAATTAATATTTAGAATAGGATAACTTAATGACCTGAACTCCTAAGTTATTATTAATATTATCTTACATTTCATCATTATTCGTCTAAGTATTGATATTCTAGCTTCATTTTATATTATCTGGATTTGATTTGTAATAGCCATTACACTTATACTATATTACACTAAGTCTTAACTCCTTAAACGCCAAAAATAGAGATAAAGATACTTACAGAATAGCTTTAAAAACATTTTAAATCTCATTTAAACTGGTTTTAGAAAATAAGGTTGACTTCTGATTTTTAATCTTAATGGACTTACTGTAAAGCTTTATCAATTTACTTTATATATTGGTATTAACTATTCCGCAAATAAGCTACATTTTAAAAGCTATAAGAGAAATATATTTCAAAATTGCAACCCGCGAAAATGAACGTACTGAATAATATATGGAGATAAGAATGTCAGAATCATCCAGTAAACCCGTACTTGTGACCTGTGGTCTACCTTATGCTAACGGCACAGCCCATATAGGGCATCTCCGGACCTATGTGCCCGCTGATATCTTTGCCCGTTCCCTGCGTAAAGAAGGAAGAGAGGTCACTTTTATCTGCGGTTCGGATACACACGGTACCCCCATTGTCGTGAATGCCGAGGAACTTGGAATCACTCCTAAAGAACTCGTAGAGAAGTATCACAGGCATTTTGACGAAACCTTCAAACAGCTCGGAATTTATTTTGACGCTTTCGGAACGACAGATGATCCTGAAAATCATAACCGGACTCTGGATATTGTCAATAAGCTGATAGAAAAAGGTTATGTGTACCCAAAAACCATCGAAATTGCCTACTGTCCTAAATGCAACCGTTTTCTTCCTGACCGCTACGTTGAGGGTTCCTGTCCACACTGCGGAGAAACTGCCAGGGGAGATGAATGTGACCAGGGATGTGGAAAGCATCTGGAGCCAGGAGAGCTTCAGAACCCTGTGTGCACCATCTGCGGAGGGCCTGCAGAATACCGTCAGCAGGAACATTTCTTTTTCGAGCTTTCTAAATTCAGTGATTACCTGATGGGTTATCTTTCAAATGAGCTCGGAGGAACGATCAACGCCATAAACTATGCATTGGGCTGGGTGAAACAGGGGCTTACTGACTGGTGCATTACAAGAAACCTTGAATGGGGAGTGAAATTCCCCGGACATGATGATCTTGTAGTTTATGTCTGGGTAGACGCTCCTATAGGATACATAGCTTTTACCGAGGAATGGGCTGCAGCGACAGGTAACTCCTGGGAAAAATACTGGAAAAATGACGGGGAAATTGTTCATTTTATAGGTGGAGATATTGCCTACCATCACTGCATCTTCTGGCCGGCCATGCTCAAAGGGGCAGATTACTCGGTACCGACAGCTGTTGTAGCTTCAGGAATGGTCAAAATAGAAGATAAGAAGTTTTCAAAAACTCGAGGTTATGTTGTCTGGGTGGGAGAAGATTATCTGGAACACGGCTTCCACCCTGACCTGCTAAGATATTACCTGGCAAGCTATACCTCCCATACCAAAGAACTGAACTTTTCCTGGCACGTACTTCAGGAAAAAATCAATACCGAACTTGTAGCCGTGCTTGGAAACTTCCTGTACCGAACAATGCTTTTTACTTACAAGAATTTTGGAGAAGTTCCTGAAGGGCAGCTCGAACCTGAGGTAAGTGACGAAATAGAAAAAGCTCTAAAAGAAATAAAAGCATCAATGGCCGAATACGAGTTTAAAAAAGCCGTCGATTCCGCAATGGCTTTTGCATCTTTCGGGAACAGCTATTTTCAGGTTAATGAACCCTGGAGCCTGATAAAAGAGGATAAGGCAGCCTGTGGAAATGTACTTTACAACTGCCTCCACATAGCAAAAGCCCTCGGCCTTATCTTTGAGCCAGTGCTTCCTCAAACCATGGAAACTGCCTGGAAAGAGCTGGGACAGCAAGGAGACCTGCACGCAGCCCGGTACAGTGAAGCCCTCGTGCCCATAAAGGCAGGTACAAAACTCGAAAAACCTGAAATTCTCTTTACCAAGCTTGAAGATGACAGGATAGCCGGGATGGAAGAGATTGCAAACCAGCGCGTAAAAGCTGCGAATGCGAAGGCGGCAAAAGGGAACGATAAAGAACCTTCTAAATCCGAAGGAATGGGCCCGGCAGAAGAAGCCGCAAAATCGGAAAAAGCAAAAGCTAAGGAAATCGAGTTTAAAGAAACTCTTCCCATGATCGAATACGGAGACTTTGCAAAACTCGATATAAGAGTAGGAAAGGTCCTGCTTGCCGAACCCATAAAGAAATCTGAGAAACTCCTCAGGGTTGAAGTTGACATCGGAGAGGAAAAACCCAGACAACTTGTGGCAGGCCTGGCTTCGTTTTATTCTCCCGAAGAGCTTGTTGGAAAATACGTGATCGTACTTGCCAACCTCAAACCTGTCAAGCTGTGCGGAGTCGAGTCAAAAGGTATGATACTTGCAGCAGACGATTGTGAAAACATTGTTTCAGCCCTTATGCCGGATAAAGAGATTAAACCGGGTTCCAGAATACGCTGAAA
Source organism: Methanobacteriota archaeon (assembly GCA_030837265.1). Next base: position 2,023 of record JAUPKV010000171.1, on the reverse strand, counting down.
AATAAAGAGATTAAAGTCAAAATCAAAATTAAATTACGGGCAGTCATTTTATTCCAAAAAGGCTGTCCGACAATTATTATGAGTAATGGGCTATTTCCTGCTTTTTTATTTTTAAGGTTTCAAACATTTTCTTTTTTATCTCGGTACTCTAAAATTTAATTACCGAACGACTTTTAGGTCTACGTATTTGTTGATCTTTTGCACTCCCTAAGTAATAGACAAGTATTCTAAAGAATGACAAATCAAGTTTCCGATTATGAAAATAGTTTGAAACTATTATTGGTATGAAAATTAAGTGGTTTTGTGAAAACTCAATGTTAGACACTCTGGTAATAAGAAATATAAGCTGTTTAATAGTTGTGGTCTTTGGAATTCAATTGGATTCTAATATATGATAAAAATTAAAGATCTAACAAAATCAGAAATTTGAGGATCAATTCTAAGTTTTAGGATCAGCTCACATAATAAAAACATTAAAACTCTAATAAAATAAATGAGAAGAGGAACATGAAAAATAAGGAAATGTTTGGTTCAACTGCATTAGCTTTAGCTGCTGTACTTTTATTTTTAATTCTCGTTTCGTCCACAGCCTCGGCATCCATTACTGAGACTCCTATCACCAATCACGGAACGGCGGCCTTCCCTGTAATTTACGGAAACAATATAGTGTGGCAGGATTATCGAAGTGGAAACTGGGATACCTACATATTTGATCTCTCAAATAAAAAGGAAACTCACACCACAAATCAATTAGATCAGACGCATCCTGCTATATATGGGAACAATGTTGTCTGGACAGATGGGAGAAATGGAGGATCGGATATATATCTTCAGGATCTGGCTACAAAAAAACAGACTCGTATCACCACAAGCGGAGTAGCATCGGAGCCTGATATCTATGGAAACAAAATAGTGTATGTCAAGAACGCTTATAATGAGAGGGAAAGTTGGTATGATCTTTATATGTACGATATCTCTACCAAAAAAGAAACCAAAATACAAACAATAGTATCAGCACATAATCCTCACATCTACGGTAATAGGATTGTGTGGTTGGACTTTGACGGATTTAACGGTGGAGATTACTATGTTTGCTTATATGACCTTTCCACAAAAAAGCAAACTAAAATAGCTAAAGGCGATTTCACTTCAGAAATGATTTGGATGCCTGATATTTATGGTGACCGGATAGTCTATGATGCATATCGCAATAACAATTGGGATATTTATATGTATGATCTTTCAACCAAAAAAGAGACTCAGATAACCACAAATAATTCCGACCAGCAAGCTCCGGTAATATACGGTAATTCCATACTATGGCAGGATAATCGTAACGGAAACTGGGATATCTACGCTTATGATCTTGTCACCCATCAACAAATACACACTACAGACAAATCAGACCAGGTAACCCCTGCAATCTACGATAATAAAGTTGTATGGACAGATTATCGCAATGGAAATGATAAGCCTGATATCTATACGGGCACTATAAGTTACCTTCCGATCGCTGCTTTTACTGCATCTCCAGTAACTGGAAAAACACCATTAACAGTTACATTCACAGATAAAAGTTCAGACGCATATTACTGGTCCTGGGACTTTGGAGATAAAAGCACTTCAAAAGATCAGAATCCTGTACATAAATATACAAAAGCGGGAAAGTATACTGTCAGTTTAACTGTAAAAAATGCAGCCGGTAGTAACACTGCAAAGAAGACCAATTATGTCACAGTGAATAATTGAACATTCTTAATTGAAAAACAATAAAATATAAAGTCCAAAGAGGAGTGGGGTTTTATTAATCAACTAAAAACCTATCCGAAAAGTCGAATTGGCATGTAAGTTATAACAATCCAAATATCCTGGTTTTTGTTACGGTTGTTATTAAATGTAATGTTACAGCAGGCCACAACACTTTGGAGTAGGCACTAAATCAATCTGGAAATCAGTTTTGGGATCATTATAATTACTGATGGAAAATGCCTTTAGTGCTTATTACCACCTAATTTTATAAGTG
>JAUPKV010000170.1 GCA_030837265.1 Methanobacteriota archaeon | reverse complement strand
GAATGCTGAGATGGAAAATTTACTGATAGAATTGTCAGAATTTCATGGTGAATGGAACTATACCATTAAAGCTAAACTATGATAATTTATATACTTTATTTCACTACCGTCCCATAGTTGAGGGAAATAGCTACATTTTTGTAAACTTGAGCTCATTTTATATTGATTTTTAAAAATTGGAAATCTGCAAATATTTCAGCCGTTATTTATTTTGAGTTTATGCTGTCCCATATCTTTTTCATTGTACCCCAGGAAGGTAGGCTTGATCAGGAGTCGCACGCATACGAAGTTTCACTGATGCTGTCCCACAGCTTTCTATAAGTTTCTTTAAATCTGCATAAGTCCATAAGGTTGACCTCAGAAATGTGAATATTCTGCTGAATGAATGTTCCCATTTGTGTAAAGAAGATATCAGTCTTAAGAGGATGTATGCAAGTAGCGCTGTCCATATCTGCCATTTTATCGCATTATAGCTGTTGCCAAAAAAGTCAGCTAGTTGAAGTGTCTGTTTAATCTGTTTGAAAAATGCTTCTATCGACCATCTTGACTTGTACAGATCACAAATTGTTCCTGCTGACCAGTCAAAGTTGTTTGTTATAAATACCATGACTGTTTCTTTATCATCTACCATGACTTTTGCTTCTACTCGCCTGAATACACCAGGATATTGCTCATTTGTCTTAGGCAATGTAAAAACTACTATTTCATCTTTCAGGATATTAGCTGTTTTAGCTGGTTTCATTTTTGAAACAACCTCGTATAGCATATTATCCTTTGCTCTTGTAACCCAGAAAATACTGCGCCTGCCCAATTCCCATAAATGTACGGTATCAACATATGCCTTATCAAATATTACTATTTCTCCTTCTTTTATGCCCGAACAAACTTCATATGCTTTTGCAGGATCACTGTGCTTTGCGCTGTCTACTATTGCAAATTTCGGCAGAAATGTCTGTAAGTCTAATCTCATATGGCATTTCGCAGCAGCTTTGCGTTTTCTGTGCTTTGCCCAGTCCATACAGTTTGCAACAAGCTGTATAGTTGTAGAATCGACAACATTTATTACCCTTTTAAATCTCCTGAAGATACCTTTGGCATAATCAAATTTATTGAATGCTGGATATTTGCTTTTAAAGGATTCAAGAACCTCCCAAAATAACCTTTCAGCCATATCCCCATTTCTCTCTTTATTGGCATAGGACAAGCCGTTTTTACTCGGAGGGGTGGCTCTCCTTACAGTCAGTAATGATTTTGTATGGTTCTTTAAGGAATCGCAGATATCGTTTAAGCTTAGAGAGTGAGATAATTGAGAATACAACATCGTCACTATATGGCTGAATGGACTAAACGTCCTTGTTTTCGGCTCTTTCTTAAAAGGAGTGGGTAATGGTGCATATTTTCCAATAATGATTTAAACTTTATTTCATCGTTCAAAAAAATCAATATCATAAAAATGGGATGGTAAAGGAAATGATGAAAGAACTGTTTGAAAAGGCGATTGGAATAAGTAAACCATGGTTTATTGACAATCTAAAATTTGATGAAGGCAATCGCCGCTTGGATATTCACATAAACTTTGAAGTTGGCACTAAATTTGAGTACATTTCCGAAGAAGAACATATTTCAGACAAGTTTTGCGTTTACGATACTGTCGAAAAGACTTGGCGGCATTTGAATTTTTTCCAGCATGAATGCTATTTAAATTGCCGTGTTCCGAGAGTAAAACCTGAAGACAACAAGATTCGGCAAATTGATGTACCATGGGCAGGCAAAAGTAATGGTTTTACACTTTTATTTGAGGCTTTATTAATGCAGTTATGCTGCGAGATGCCTGTCAATGCAGTATCTAGATTGACTAATGCAGATGACAACAAAATATGGAGAATACTTCAATGCTATGTCGAAGAAGCAAGGAAGCATGAGAATTTTTCCAAAACAACAGAAATAGGGATGGATGAAACCAGCAAAAGAAAGCATCATGATTATGTCACGTTGTTTGTTGACTTGGAACGGCGAAAAACAATATATGTAACTGAAGGTAAAGATCATCCTACAATAGAACGCTTTGCTAAGGATTTGGAGGCTCATAATGGCGACCGGGAGAATATTACAGATGTTAGTTGCGATATGTCGCCGGCTTTTATCAAGGGCGTCGAAAAGAATCTTAAAAATGCAAAAATTACATTTGATAAGTTTCATTTGATTAAAATTATCAGTGAAGCAGTTGGAGATGTAAGAAAAGCCGAATCAAAAGAGAATGAGGTACTGAAAGGAACCAGAAACATCTTTAATAAAAATCGTGAAAACATGACTGTGGCACAACTTAAATATCTTCATGAAAAACTGGAACTCAAGGGGTTGAGATTAAAAACCGTGAGAGCTTTTCATCTTCGTGAATCATTTCAAGAAATTTATCAATCAGAGACAAAAAATGAGTTCATAAGCAGGCTAAACAAATGGTATTTGTGGGCCACTCATTGCCGCCTTGAACCAATGAAAAAAGCAGCGAAAACAATAAAAGAACATTGGAATGGCGTTATCAGATGGTACGACTCAAGGATAAATAATGGCATCCTTGAGGGGCTTAATTCACTGATTCAAAGCGCAAAAAGTAAGGCTCGCGGATTCAAGACTTTTAAGAACTTTACTGCAGTAATTTATTTGGTTACAGGAGACTTGGACTTCACCAAAGTTAACGCCCATTATCAGCCACTGTCGTAAAGGGGTACCCACTTAAAATGAAAAGGAACCAAAATGGCAAGTTAGAGATTGTAAAAACATCCAATGCTGATACCCCAATTGCTCATGGAATAATACCATTATTAGCATTAGATGTTTGGG
>JAUPKV010000169.1 GCA_030837265.1 Methanobacteriota archaeon | reverse complement strand
TTACTAATTTTTCTAAAATCCCCTGGTATTCAGAAGTTATTTTAATCCAATCAAATTTATTCTGTACTCTTATTCTTGCAGCCTTTCCAAACTTATCACGTAATGACTTATTCCTTAACAGCACTAGTTTTTCAGCTAGCTGAGAAGGATTCTCGGGACTGACCAAAAAACCGCATTCTCCGTCTGAAATCGTATCCATCATGCCTCCAACCCTTGTTCCTAAGACTGGCTTTCCACAGGACATTGCCTCAACGACGGCAATTCCGTATGGCTCTACAATACTGGGCTGGACATAAACATCGCATTCGGCATACAACTCAGGCATTTTGTAATTTGGAACGGATTCGGAAATGAAAGTAATATGTTTATCTAAATCTAAATTTTCTTTAAGTCTTTTGAGTCTTTGTTCTTCCGGTCCCTTTCCGAGAATATATAGATGAGCCTCAGGAGCCTGTTGGATCACCTGTTGCATGGATTTTATTAAATATTCCAATCCCTTGTATTCATGCAAACGAGAAACAGTGAGTATCTTAAAGCCTTCAGTTTTAAAGCCCTCAGTTTTCAGGTATCTGTTAGCAGAAGGCAATGGCTTAAATACGTCCGAATTAACCCCAACGTGAACCACTTTTATTTCCCTTTTCACACCTAGTTCCGCAACCATAAAATCTTTTGCAGCAGTGCAATGAGCAGTTAAAACGTCCACACCGTTCCTGAGGACTTTATTAATCGTTAAATCCAGGATTTTTAAAGCACATACTTTTATCTTATTCTCAGGATAATATGTCCTTTCAGAGGATAGGACTACAGGAATTCCACATTTTTTTGCAGCCCGGTATGCCTTATGGCAAATAAAAGGATAATCCTCCTGAAGCATCAGGATGTCATAACCATTTAAAATCCCGGCATCCAGTGAAACAACCGGATTATCAGCAAAATCTATCTGAGTTGGGAAGTATTTCACAGAAAAAGTCAGATTTGAGTGCACGTTTGAGTTCTTTGAATCAGCTACCTTTTTTTCGCGAGGAGCTTTTGCAGTTGATGTGAAAACCGTAACCTTATGACCCAAAGATGAGAGACTTTCAGCCAGTCCGTATTCATTACCATGAATATAAGGGGAAAAATAAGGTGCTATAATCCCTATTTTCATTCAGAAAACCTCAATTTACCAGAAGAGTCTGCACCTTATTCTGAAGACTGTTGCTGAAACTGAATACAATCACTAAAATAATTAATCGTTTGCTTCAGCCCTTCTCTTAATTCAACCTTCGGTTCCCATCCAAGCAATTCCTTAGCTTTTCTTATATCCGGTCTTCTAACCTTCGGATCGTCCTCCGGGAGTTTTTCATAAACGATCTTTGATTTGCTATTCGTGATTTCTATAATAACTTCCGCAAACTGCAACATACTCATCTCTGCTTGATTACCAATGTTAACAGGGTCAGAGTGGTCAGACATCATTAACCTGTAAATCCCTTCTATCAAGTCCGATACATAACAGAAAGAACGGGTCTGAGAGCCATCCCCATACACGGTAATGTCTTCGCCGGTAAGTGCTTGCTTGATAAAGTTAGGGACTACCCTTCCATCATTTATACGCATTCGCGGACCATAAGTATTGAAAATTCTGACAATCCTTGTGTCGATTCCATGATAGCGATGATATGCCATCGTAATCGCTTCAGCATATCGTTTTGCTTCATCGTAAACACCTCGCGGACCTATGGGATTGACATTGCCCCAGTAAGTCTCAGGCTGAGGATTCACCAGTGGGTCCCCATATACTTCAGAAGTCGACGCAAGCAAGAGATGAGCCTTCTGTGCTTTGGCGAGACCAAGCATGTTATAAGTACCGAGAGCCCCGACTTTCAAGGTCTGGATGGGCAACTCAAGATAATCAATAGGAGACGCCGGACTTGCAAAGTGGTAGATGTAATCAATTTTATCGCCAAAGTAGATTGGCTTTGTGACGTCATGACAAATGTAGGTGAACCGGTCCGATTTTATATGCTCAATATTTTTTGTACTGCCTGTAATAAGGTTATCAACGCAAATTACTTCGTGACCTTTTTCGAGTAAATATTCACAAAGATGTGAACCCAAAAAACCTGCCCCACCTGTAACAATTGATTTCATAGTATCCTTCCTAAAACTCTATTGAAGAATAATCTCCTATATTAAGGGAATTGTGTTTTCCAACAAGATTTGCATCGTCACCTACGATCGAGGACTCAAGGTTTAAATTTGAGATAGTGGTTCTCGAGCCGATTACGCTGTTTGAAATAATAGAGTTTGTGATAAGCGTATCTTCAGCTATGGAAGTGTATGGCCCAATTACAGAATTAATAATTTTAACGTTTTCTCCTATCTCAACAGGTTGAATTATCACAGAGTCATGCACTTCCCGTGGAACGGATCCCGGATTTTTTTCATTCAACAGCACCTGGTTGGTTTCGAGCAATGACTTTGCATGCCCGCAGTCATACCAGCTGGACACCTCAAAAGTCTTGAATTTACTTCCTCTCTGAATCATTTCCTGAAGAGCATCTGTCAGCTGATATTCACCTCTGTTTTTGATTTCGTTTTGTATCATCCAATCGAGAACTTCAAAAAGAAGAGGAGTGTCCTTTATGAAATAAACACCTGCTATTCCCAGATTGGAGCTTGGTTCCTCAGGCTTTTCTTCAAGTCTTTTAATACAGGAAGAAGTGGGTTCCAGCTCAACAATTCCATATTTTTTTGGCTCTTCTACCTCTCGAACTCCAATTGAGCCTGAGCATTGTCCATTATCAGAATGAAATTTATAAAATTCTAAGTATCCTGACTTGAAAATCATATCTCCCAGTGCAATCATGATTTCCGAGTCAATTGCGTTCTCTTTAGTAACATACACAGAGTGACCCAAACCAAGTCTTTCTTGCTGGTCTATGTAACTAATTTTGAATATATCTTTATAATATCTATCAACGTAAGAAATTATCTGTTCTTTGTGATAACCCACAACAAGTATAATTTCCTCTGGTTGAAGGTCAATCATTCTATCTAGAATATGGCCAATTATTGGTTTTCCGGCAATGTAAACCATCGGTTTAGGCTTAGTGTGCGTATGCGGAAATAAACGTTTTCCGGCTCCAGCTGCAGGAATTACGACTTTCATTATTGCTTCCTTCTACAGATGTCATCAAAACAGACAGAATAAGCTTCGTCCATAAACTTCCCAAACCATACTTTAATTATTTTCAAGGGAAAATCTCTTTTTGGATTTGCTAAGTGCATATAAATCAAGCATAAACCATCTACGTTAACCTATATTAAAGTTTTATATCTTTAAAGTGCTATTTATTAGAATGACTTGGATTCTGGCTCTTATTTTCATAAAACTAATTTTTAAGATCAAAAATTAAAAAATTTGTTTGAAATATGATGATTGGAGTAATATATAAAGACAGCTACAAAATATTCTTTTTCGGGATTGCTGTAAAAATGGTAGAATAAATCACAAATACTTGAGCAGGTCGTCCCTTTTCATTTCATGCAGCCTATCCTTCAGAAGACCTTTTAAGGCCTTTAAATCTCCTTTTTTGGCGCTTATCGGAGATATCAGGTGCTTCCAATTTTGCCAGGGAGGCTCAAGTCCGAGACGTTCCGCAATTTCATCAAGCAGAATATCAGATTCGTTTTCTTTGACCTTATCCATCTTATTTGCAGCAACGATTGTGTCGATCCCGACTTCCCTTAGAAAATCGAACATCTCTACATCTATAGGAATCTGTTCTCTGGAATCCCAGCGGTCAACTATTTCAGAAAAGGCCGGACTGTCAATAACAAGAACCCCTATTTTAATCCTCTCAGAATTGTCTTCTATATAATGTACTGTTTTGTCCTTAACTATATCTTGCTTCCGTTCCTTCACGCCGCTCATAAACCCAAATCCGGGCATATCCGTAATTAAAAGGTCCGATATTTGGATGTGTGAAGGGCGAAGTGTAATCCCGGGTCGTCTTCCGATTTTCACCCTGGCACCAAATAGCTCTCTGAGTAAAGAGGACTTGCCCACGTTTGAGCGCCCTACGAAAATAATCTCGAGATTTATACCACTTTCAGATGCAGTCTTGCTGATCTCCATCGTTTTACCTCCTCAGTTTCTTCCGTCCTCATCGAAAGTCCAGAGGAATAGTTCGGAAAAAATCGCTTTTGTTTAAGTTTTTTATTTTTTAGATCGGTGTTTTTTATTCCTATGTCAGTATTTATTGCTTTTCATGATTTCATTTAATTATAATTCCCTTAAAAGCCTGAATCCCAGATTACTTATGTGATTTTCAGGATCGCGTCTGAATCTGCTAGCTGAACGGCATAGAATTGCACTGCAATACCAGCTTCCCCCACGAGAGACGCGGTGTGAGTCGCTTTCATCGTCCCATGCACTACCATCTACCGGAGCCCCGTTAGAATTTTCATGCCAGTTATCTTGAACCCATTCCCAGACATTTCCGTGCATATCGTAAAGGCCCCATAAGTTATGCTTCTTTTTGGCAACAGGATGAGTCTGATTCCCTGAGTTTTCGGCATACCATGCATATTCGCTAAGTTTGGAATCATCGTCACCAAAATAATACTTTGTTTGTGTACCAGCCTTGCAGGCATACTCCCATTCAGCCTCCGAAGGTAAACGATATTTATCAGTTCGTTCTTTTTCGTTCAGTTTTTTAACAAATTTTTGGACCTCTATCCATGAAACCATTTCAACAGGCCGATCTTCACCCTTAAAATATGAAGGATTCTTTCCCATAATCTTTTTCCATTGTTTTTGTGTGACCGAAGATTTACCCATGTAAAACGAATTTTTAATTGTTACTTTACTGGTCAGGCATTTGTAAGGAGATTTATCTTTACTTTTATTCTTATCTTCATCTTCTTTTTCTTCTTTAGAAATTAAACCTATATCGAATTCACCTGCAGGTATCATTACAAGCTCAATACCTGTAGAAGGGCTCGTAAATGTGTCATTGGTTTCTGAGTTTTCAGAGTTAGGAATTAGCCGGTCTTCAATTTCATTTTTTTTCAGATAATTCCGAACTGCGTTAATATAATTTGTAATACTAACTCTGCTTTCCACAGAATCTCCTCCCAAAAAGACTCTTATTTTTTCGAGATATGTAATATATTGACAGGAAGCCCATTTCTAATTTTCTTAGCAAACTTCTTTTTATTGTACAAGAGCCGTCTTAGTTTTATAAATTAAAATAATTTTCAAATACTCAAACTATTTCAAAAAATTAATATAAATAAGGATAAAATATGAGTTAGTTTATCATAGAAATTCCAGATTGGAACCCTATTTAAACTTTAAACTAATTTAATTAAAGATCCAAAACCCAAAAGCCCCAGAACCATGGACAATCGAACCACCAGTTTTTTAAAATCTCGCTTTCAAAACTATTATAGGAGTGCCGAGATAGGGCTCCCTGACCGCCTGCCTAACAAAGAGTGGGCTTTTATTTTCTATGACGAGACATCCGAAAAGATGATGCACAGGCACAAAGCCTTCGGTTCACCCGGAGAGGCCCTTGATTATCTTTATGGTATGGCTCCTGCGCACGTTTATCATTCTACGGCTTATTATGAGTTTCCTGGCGAAAAGAAGATGAACGAAAAGAACTGGCTTGGAGCAGAGCTGATCTTCGATCTGGATGCAGACCATGTGCCTAATGCCCCAAGGAATTATTCGGATATGCTTGAGCTTGTGAAAAAAGAGGCTTTCAAGCTCCTTGATTTTCTTCTGGATGATTTCGGATTTTCAGAACAGGATATTGAGCTCGTATTTTCAGGGGGAAGAGGGTACCATTTTCACATTATGAATCCGAAAGTGCTGACTCTTGGAAGCCCGGAAAGAAGAGAAATCGTAAATTATGTTAGCGGAAAAGACATCGATTTCAAATATTTTTTCAGGGAAGTCGCAATGGATGGAGAATTCGGCATAGGATCAAGGACCTTTAAAGGGATAAAGAATGTGCCTGTGAAATGTACGCTTGCAGGATATGATTCCGGCTGGGGGAAGAGAATTGCGATCTATCTGACGGATTATATGAAAGCCGAATGTAAAAAAAGGTACAAAAAAGATATGTTTCCAGAGCTTCGAAGACATGATAAAATCGGCGACACTACAATTAAAAAACTGATCAATATTACTAATAATGAAAGTAGTTTAAAGGACATCCTGGAGAAAGGCAGGCTTGATTTTGATGTCAGAAACTTTAAGGATATTGCTGCCTATTTTATGCAAGATTCAGTTGAGAATTTCCTGCACAGATTCGGAGCCAGCGTTGACGAACCAGTAACTTCTGACATCAAACGCTTGATACGAACGCCAGGTTCCCTGCATGGCGGGTCAGGAATGCTGGTCAAGAAGCTAGATTTATCAGAACTGGAAAACTTTGACCCGCTCAATGATGCCGTGGTCTTTGGCGAGAGGCCGGTAAAAGTGACAGTTTCAAAACCTTTCTCGGTACAGTTAAAAAGTAAGGATTTAAAAGTAGAAGAGGGCTTACAGGAAGTCCCAGAGTATGCGGCAGTGTATTTGATTTGCAGAGGTGTTGCAGAGTATGGATATCGAAAAAATCAGCCAAACCCTTAAAGAACAGAATCAGAAATTGAAGGCGATTCCGGCTGATTTTTACCTGGAAGCTGAAAAATATCTCAGGCAGCTTGAAGAAGATTTAGGAAAAATCAATAACTCCCGTTCTACTGAATTCAGGATGCTTCATGATGAGCATGAGGGAGCGCTTTCTGCCCTGGAAACTATTTTCATGAAAAGGATCGGAAAGGTTATTACCATGGCAAATCTCCAATCTCATGCAAATAAACCTATATCGAAGGACATTGAAAAGCTGCTTCCTGCGGAAAAAAGGCTTTATGACCTTGTACTGCAGGGGATTGAGGCTGCAAAAATAGAGCTACTGGGACCTATTTTATATCCTGATTCTGAAAAAATTGCAGTCTGGCCCATAATTGGAAAGGAAATGCAGATTTCTGCCAGTATCCGGGGAGGGCAGGAAACTGGGAAGGGGATATCAATAAAAGTAGCTGAAAAAGAGAACGTAGTAGAAACATACAAAAAAAATATAAATGAGGAGTACGTTGTTGTCAGAATACTGAAGGATCTACCGACCTTCACAGGCGCAGACGGTCGAAACTATACTGTAAGTGCCGAAGACGTAGTTGTTTTGCCACAACTAAACGCAACCGGGCTAATTAAAAGAAACGCAGCCAAGCTTATTGTTGGACAGGATAACTCTGAAAAGAGCTAAATCCGATTTTTCGGAAGTGAAGCATCAGTGAACTGGCTTTTTAAGTTATAACATAGTATGATTGTGCCTCTTCATTATATAGCATTAGTATTTATATGTGTAGCTATATTTGTGTAGCTTAACCTTGTTAGCATGCTCTGACCTTGTCATCGATATGAGACTGTTATTGTGACATCAAATAAATAAAGGTTGGAATATTTCAAGTTCATCAATCAAGGCTTCCCAAATGGAGCTTCCCGTGTTCGAAGTATTATACGTAGCGCCATACGTATATTTAGTAGTCATTAATTTAAAATCGTTAAAAAGGTGTAAAGAATGAAGATCCCAAAGAAAATAAGATCTTACTGTCCGTCCTGTAAGACCCATCAAGAAATTGTTATTGAGAGAGTCAAAAAGGGGCAGGCTTCATCCTTGACTCACATTGCAAGACAGAAAAAAAGACAGCAAGGTATTGGTAATAGTGGTAAATTCTCCAAGGTGCCTGGTGGCGATAAACCAACAAAACGCATCTGGCTCAGGTACCGCTGTTCAGTTTGTAAGAAAGCCTACCAGCCACCTGCATTCAGGGCAAAGAAATTCGAGTTCAAGGAGTAAGATAAGATGATAGAATATATCCAGAGACCAAAGAGCAGGTTCCTGCGTGTGAAGTGCAACGACTGTGAAAATGAACAAATTATCTTTGGAAGTGCTAGCCGTAAAATTACCTGCGTAGTCTGTGGAAGGACTCTTGCCGAGCCCACAGGTGGAAAATCAACAATCACAACCCATATTCTGGAAGTGCTTGAATAATAAATTTAAGAAGTGGTGCGAATGGGAAACGATAACTGGCCCGAAGTTGGGGAATTCGTAGTCTGTACTGTAAAGAATGTGACTGATTTCGGAGCCTACGTCGAGCTTGAGGAGTTCGGAGGGCGTGAAGGGTTTATCCACATCTCCGAGATTAAAGCAGGCTGGGTCAAGTACGTCAGGGACTATGTAAGGGAAGGACAGAAGATTGTCTGCAAGGTTCTTAACGTGGACCCTTCCCGCGGCCACATAGACCTTTCATTAAAAGATGTGAACGAGCACCAGAGGCGTGCTAAAATTCAAGAATGGAAAAATGAGCAAAAAGCCACTAAATGGCTCCAGTTCGTGGCCGAAGAAACTAAAACCGATGAAAATAACCTTCAAGCCCTGCATGAAAGACTTGTAGAAGAATTTGGAAGTGCATACACTGCTTTTGAAGAGGCTGCAATCGAAGGAGAAAAAGCCTTCAAAGGAGTAAAACTCAACAAGAAACATTTGAAGAGTATAATCAAGATAGCAGGGGAAAACATAAAACTGCCTTTTGTAGATATCGCAGGCTATGTGGATCTGACCTGTAACCTTCCAAATGGCATAGAGGTTATAAAACAATCCCTCACTGCTGCAAACTCTATCAGTGATGTTGACGGAAAGGATGTCAGGCTCGATATAACTTACACAGGAGCTCCAAGATACAGGATTAAGGTAATAGCCCCGGATTATAAGAAAGCCGAATCAGTCCTTAAAAAATCTGCCCAAACAGCAGTCGATACGATTTCCAAACTAGGTGGGCATGGGCTTTTCAAGCGGCATATCGAATCAGCAAAGGCGTGATGCCCTTTGGGACAAAAGATCCGCAAGTGCAAAAATTGCGGCAGGTACACTTTAAGGGAAAAATGTCCGGTGTGTAGCGGAGAAACTTTTCCTGTACTTCCGGCCCGTTTTTCTCCTCTGGACCCCTATGGTAGGTACCGCAGATTAGCAAAGAAAGGATGAGGGATCATAATGCAGCAAAGTACACTTGTCCGCTTGAAAGAAAATTTTGAGCTTAGAAAACCTATAATGATAGTCGGACTCCCAGGAGTAGGACTGGTAGGCAAGCTGGTGGCAGAACACCTGATA
>JAUPKV010000168.1 GCA_030837265.1 Methanobacteriota archaeon | reverse complement strand
TACCACTTAGCTCTTATTGATCTAAAATTTACCCTTTGAAAGCTTCTTTTGTAATAAATCCTATTATCCAAACTCCAATAATGAAAATAATCCTGAAACTTTAATAATTTATAAAATGGCTTCAGGAATTAACTTATTAAGAGAATTTCTGTTATTCTGTTCACGGTAACAAATGCGGTAAATTTATCTAAAGAGATTCCAACTTTATGTCCTTTCTGTGCCCAGAAGAACCCGCTGGGGCCTAAGATGCCCCCTGTGCAGGAATCCTATTTCGGATGGGGCAAAAATCTGTGGGCACTGTGGGTTTTCAATATGGATCCTATGCAAAAGTTGTGGAAAGGAGATTTATGTTGGAGATAACTGCAAGAAATGCGGTGCTAAAGTGCGGCGAGCTATTAAGGTGATAAAAATGGGATCTGAGAATAACCAGTCACGTTTCCAGCCTTTTGCGAGTGCCGCAAAGAGTGGGAATATGCCTTCGAACTTGCTCAGAACGAAGCAAAGCAACACTTCCTCAGATGCTCAAGATGTAAAAGTACGTCTGCGAGGCCGACTATAACGAACAGGACAACCTCTGCGTAGGATGCGCCCCAAGAGAAAACGTCGAGCTGACTGCTATAAGGGCCGAACGCATGGTCTCCGAGATGAAAGAAAAAGCCGAAACCGCAAATGTATTCAAAGGCGACATCGAAAGAAGACAAACAATATGTTCCGAGTGCGGCAAACCCGCTGGCGAAGGAAAGTTCTGCAACAACTGCGGTGCATCCTTATCTTTGACAAAATGTCCCAGCTGCGGGAACAAGGTTGCGATCGGCACTAAATTCTGCGGGGAATGCGGAACAAAGTTAAATTGATTGTTTTAATGAAAAAAGGGTCGAATTTGACTGATCCTTTTTATATTATTTTAGAAAACTATCTTACATCTACGACTTTAATCCTTTTTTTGCGGATCTTATTTTATAATCCCTAAAATACAATCTGTCAATTCGATCCCATGTTACAA
Organism: Methanobacteriota archaeon; assembly: GCA_030837265.1. Next base: position 1,537 of record JAUPKV010000168.1, on the reverse strand, counting down.
CTCGTAAAAATCTAATATAAGAGAAAGGATAATCAAACCAAAAAACAAATTTCCTGAAGAAAGATAAATGGCTATAGTCTTCTCCACGCATAGATTCGATAAAAAATCCTTTCCAGACAAGGGATTTTTGCATATGTTTCCATCGCCTGAACATGTGGGCTGCAATGAGTAAGAAGATACAAACGATTGCAATTTGTTTTTTAGTCGTGTATATTTCACCCTCAAAGACTTATACATTTGTTGAAGTAATATCTAATAGGGCATAATTTAAATTGGAAGGTTAAAAAACCTTCTCCAAATACAAGTAAATCTTAATTTTATGAATTAGTATGTTTTGCTTATATGTTCTTTCTCATATTAAATTTTTGTTTTCATCTGTGGGGTGCACCACCGGTGGATATTAACTGTTTTCCTCTCTGCTCTTTTACCATCAAAAGCATATATAGCTCTTGTCCTGCAATACAAACCAGGTATTCATCGAATTTTGCATTATAAAAGTTTTCACTATGGAAAGTTGATCAACTTTTTATTATTTTTTTATAAAAGTACAAGCAAAGCAGACAGACGATACAAGATGCTTTTTCGAATCCAGGTGCTCTGGTGTTTTGTTTTCCGGAAGTGCTTGAATTGTTCATTTTCTCAAGCTTCTGTTCAGGATTTGCGGTTTCATTTCCTGTGTTGAGTTTAATCTGCGTATTATTCACAGATGGCTGTGTTTTTTCTACTGCAGGAAGTGTCCCAGTAGTGCTTGCTGTAGTCTTTCCCGTAATCGCGAAAGGAGAGAATCCGGGTGTCTGCGCTGTAATAAATAGGTAGTCATTATCTTCACTTGACAGACTTGTCGGAAGCTGGCTCCAGGTTTTGTCACTATACCTGTTCAAAGTGATGGAAGATTTATCGATATTTTTGTTTTTTATCCAGGATTTCTCAACTTTGAAACTTACAACTGCGTTTTCGATATTTTTTGAAGTTGAAAACCCGCTGGTTCCTACCCAAATATTTATGAACTTATAAACTTCGTTTGAAGGCGGTTTTGAAACAAGAGTGGATTGATTCTTTAACATCTCGACTATTGTTGTTGTCTGTCCGGCAGTCTTTTTCGAATTAAAGCTTACGTTCAAAACAGGAGTGACTCTTTGAGGGAAATCAAACTTTACAGGGCTCCCACTTGAGATGAAGACCTGTGATATTTCTTTTGCTTCAATATTATTTTGAGGTTCAGGAGAGCCGCCTGCACTTCCTCCGCCACTTCCACCGCTACTGCTTCCACTGCTACTTTCGTCAACTACTGCATCAGTTTCTGAGCTGATCTCACTGAAATTCACATCCAGCAATTTTACCATTTTAGTTTTATATGAAGTTCCATTTAAGTTGCTTACTGTCAGATTAACGGTATAGTTTCCGGGTGTCTCGAATTCATGGTTTGGATTCTGCTCAGTTGACGTATATCCGTCTCCAAATTCCCAGTACCATTGTGTTGCATTTATGGACAGGTCGGTAAACTGTACAGAGAAGGGCGCAGAACCATTTGCCACAC
>JAUPKV010000167.1 GCA_030837265.1 Methanobacteriota archaeon | reverse complement strand
AGAATCAATAACGGTAGAGTGTGAAGAAGTTGACGCTTATATCCCACGAAGCTAAAGACTTCGGGGTTTTACGCTTCTTCATATAAAGATTCAGCTACTCTGACCTTATCTTTTATGTTACATTCCGAGGAGACTTACACCAAGTGGTGAAGTTCGAGGAGTAACATTCTTTAGTACACAATCACTAAATCAAATGCGCCTAAAAAACGTAGTCTGAATTTTCGGGTCGTATGTTTGAATCCCACTTTCCGCACTTGGTCACAAATGTAGAATCTATTTTCCTAATTACCCCAAATCATAATTTTGGCTCTTCGCTATTTTTGTGTTCAAGTGGGAAAGTGGGATGAATCAATTATTTATTTTATTAATATTATACATTCAAATGATTGAAACATAAGGCAAGTTTAGTACAGCTTAATTAAAATTACCTAAATTTATATTATCCTGGGAAAGCTCCAAAATTTTACGAAAAAACGACAAAATACTTTTGAAAAAAAAGTAAGTGGGGATGAAAATGAAAAGTAAAATTTTATTCTTAGCACTTGCACTGGTGTGCCTGATAGGTTCAATATCGATGGCAACAGCCGTACAGGTAACTAAAATTGGGGATGGTCACGACCCTGCTATTTATGGTAGTAAGGTTACGTGGGCTGATTTGTCGGGTGTTATCCACTTATACGATCTGTCAACCAATATAGACACAAAAATAAGTTCAACTGCAGCGTCTCATCCTGGTATCTATGGCAATAAGATGGTATGGCTTGATACAGGCAGTGGGGTGCCAAGAATCACCTTATACGATATTCCATCGGGAAGCAAAACATTTGTTACAAAGGATGTTGATGATCAAAGTTTTCCACGTATCCATGGCTCTCGAATTGTCTGGGACACTAATGGTAGTGTGTATATGCGAGATATGTCAACTTCTACACAGACAAAAATAGGTTTTGGCTACGATCCGGAAATATATGACACAAAAGTAGTGTATTACTCATATACAGAAGCGGATGATAAGGCTATTAGAATGTATGACATCAATACGACAAAAAAAATAACTGTCAATTCAAATGGAGATCCTAACACACCTCATATATGGGGTACTAAAGTCATATGGTCTGACTTTTACAATCATCAGGGATATATTGCGATGTATGATAATTCAACAAATAAAACCATAGCGGTCACAAGTGACCTTAACACCGATCCACATGGAAACGAATATGGTGCCAGTACAGGGACACACGTTTGCATACAAAATGATACAATTGCATATAATAAATGTGTTGATGATTATGAAGGCAAATCTGGCGTATACGTATACAGTATTCCATCCGGTAAAAGTAATATTTTAATTGAATATCCTGAAGACGCATACACAACGCCTGAAGTGTACGGTAATACGATTGTGTGGGGAATGGGAAACGGTACTGGCATTTATGTTAGTGCCATTCCATCTTTTTTTAGTTCGCGAGAATAATTTAACCTTTTTGCGCCTGTATAAGGAAGAATAAGGCGAGACTCTTAATTGGTAGTTTTCAGGGTATTGACATGGGTGACTTAAATTAAAAATTTATTGTTATCCACATGTTTTTTCATTATAACCTTACGTAATTGTCGTTTGCTAAATAAGGCTTTCTGCTGTTTTGTGTGGATATCCTCACAAAAACCAATGCGGGTAAATTGAAAAATCACCTTATCCATAGGGAATAGCGAAGAATCAAAAGCATCTTCGTATTTCGGGATATATTGATCTATGGAGTCTCATATTCAAGATTCGGGATAAAATAGGCGGTAAGGCTGTCCAGATGTCAGACCTTTATCAGTGCTCTAAAAATGAAGCTGGCATCGCTAATTTTCTGAGAATTGGCTCACCTATTCTCGTGCCTGCTGTCATTTCATATCCGTAGTAATCGCATGGCAACTTACTCTTAGCCCTCTGGCCAAAAAAAGTAAACAATTTGAACAGTATAAGTAGATTATAAGCATGTCTCTGTAATAGAGGAATAATCGAGCGAGTTTGGGGAGTGGGGGGTTTGAGAGTTAATATCAAAAAAGGTAATATTCCTCGCTCGATCGATGTTTACAACTCATTTATTTTATATAAATATTTCTAATAAAAATGTGTATTGACCAACCGCGAAGAGGAAACGTAGAAGTAGTCTTTTTTTCTCAAAAAAAGTTCAAAATATTTAATTTTCCAATACAAATAAGCGATTAAAACAAGTGATAAGGAAATCAAAAGCATTACTAAAAGAATTTCAAAGATGCTATCCCTTTACTGCATTCCCCAATACAGTCTATTCGAATGCTTATGTTCCCCCGAACATAAGCATTCGAAGACGGATCAGCGACCTCCAGGTAATTCTTTTATCCAGGTAATTCTTTTATATTGATAATACCCCACTTATCCCCACGTAATTCTTTACTCCACCACTCCAGAATCAACTAAGAGATTATATTATATTAACTAATTTATAATAAAAAATGTTTTTAATTAAAACATATTGCGTCATCATAATTTGTTATGCAATTAAAACATTCAATTATGGTGAACCTTTCAAATTGAACAAACGTTTCAGATCGAATATGATTTATATATTTATGATACAATATAAGAACAGATTAAGAGTAATAGGGTTTCCTCTTGATCTTTGGGTTGGATCATAGGTAGGGACTTGAGAATAGGGACTCGAATCCCTACCAGCTACTTCTAAGCTTTTTCAATATGTACGCACAACCGTAACGGATACTCGGAATAAATCTATATAACTTTTACAACATCTCATTATTTATCTTTCAAGTAAGCTTTTAATAAGTTTTAGCTTTTATTTCAAGCAATTTTTCTATCAAGTAACTTCTTATATCTATGATTTTACAGAAAACTATCACACTGCCAAACTGGATTGTGAAAAGGGGTGAGTTAAAATGTGCGATTTCGATAATTTTCATGATATAATGGCAAGAAAAAAAGACGAATATAGAAAAGCAGTTGGATATTACAGTTCAGTTGAAAAGAGAAAAGGGAAAAATGAGAGCGAAGGGTTTTTTTTTGAGAGGGAATGAAAGAAAAAGGTAAATTATTTTCAAATCCCTTTTTATAAAGTTAATAAACAGTTTAAAAAATAACGAAAAAAATATTTTACTATAGAATGGATGTACTCCAGACTCCGGACAATCGTGTAGAAGTTAGACCGTTATGCACTCGGTGTATTGTTTTTATGTTAAGAAGCGTAACCCACTATGTCTTCAGATTAGAGGTAATTCACTACTTTCATTTTTTCAATTTCGTGCGTTTCCGGGTTAATCCTAAGATGCAATTTTTTAACGGCATTATTTTTTCCTCGTTATTGAAAGGATATTCGTGTATTCTGTTTTGATGTGTGAGGATCTGCATTACATTGGGAAGATAATGGTTTACGCTGTTGCTGCGCTTTCCTCTCAGGATTCCACTTGAAACCCCGACTAATAAAAGAGCCCGCTCTAAAGGATCACAGAAGTTAAACATCTTGTAAATCTTCATTTGTTGGAATTTGCATATTTTCTTACTTTGGCCGTATCTTCCCACCTCGACCAACTTTAGGAAGTAAAGGCAAGTCGATAGTGAACGATTTATAGAAAGACTGCACGCCCGCCAGTCTTCTGTGTATAGTTATATCCGCAAGTCAGCGATTTTGTAACGAATTTCGATATTTTAATAAATAACCTCGTAGTTTTGTCTCGCTTCTAGGTATACCTTTACCAACTTCTGTTTTTGCTTCTTTTAGCAGATCAGATGGCGTTTTATTGCACAAAATTGTATATTCTTTTATGCCTTGCATGTATGACCTGCGGGTACTTTCGGGCGCGTTGATAACATCGAACCACTCGTTTATTGTTTTATCTTTGATTAAGGATCTAACTTTCAATAAAAAGTCCTCCAGTTGTATATTACATACTTTTGGATATAAAAGAACCTCAATCCTCATTTTAAATTATAATTTATAGGAATACTGAATTATGGTCAACACACTTTCCCACTTAGGAGTCGGTATTCTCATTGGCCTGGCCCTGGGCTTAAAAGGAAACAAGTTTAAAATCGTGGTTCTTCTTTCTGCTCTTCCGGATATAGATTTTATACCTTATTCCATATTTATCTCTGCTAGTAATAGCCTTAGCCATGAGACAAGAAACCAGCTTTACTACTTATTCTGGCACAGGGAGTTCACACACTCACTTCTGTTTGTTTTTCTGGTTACTTTACTTATATGGCTTGCAACAAAGGACTGGCTCTTTACGGTCGCAGGTTTTGAATCCATATCTTCCCATGTTTACCTGGACTACCTTACAACATGGAAAATGCACCCTTTATACCCATTCAGTACAAACTCATCCATTATTGGAGCAGTTTACTTTTTTGATCCTCTGCTAAATCTGCTTCCCTTAATACCTTTTTTTATAGTAATTATGGGATATTTAAAAAATAAAAATAAATCGGACGGACAGTTAAACGGATTTTTGGCTTCTTTATTAAGGAAAGATGACAAATTGTATGCTTCACTGATTTTTATACTGCTGATCTGGATGGTGATAACGCCAGTTTCAAAAGCCTTTCTTGTCAAACAAATTTCCGAGGACGAAGCAACTGAGATAAGTTATCAGAATACCTATCCCGAATCACTTGACGATTTCATCACTGCTTACTCCTTTAACTCTACTCACTTTAAAGTCCTGGAAATTAGTTATCTGACAGGGATTAAAAAAAGTGAGTATGTAGAAAGAATCTCAGTGGAAGGAAATATCCCTGATGCCTCTATATATATAGAAAGAGCAAGAAGATTGTACCAGAATGGCGTAATTCAGGAAATCGATTACCCGGTTTATTCGGTCTCGGAGAAAAACGGTTATGTTACGGTTACCCTAAGTGATGCCAGGAATCTTTATTTTGAAGACTGGGCTTATTTTAAATCATTTTATAAGTTTGTTTTTGATACCCAAGATGAAAACTACAAGGTTAATGCAAGTGTACAGGGAGATCCGGAAGAGGAACTTAACCGAAACTGGTTTTCTTGATTTTTTTGAAAACAGATTTGATTAGCACGAGCTTTGTAAAAATAGTGTGAATTCCGATTACTTTAATATTTTATGACAAAAATTGTAATCGGAAGGTATGATAATTTAAAGATTAATGAATTACTTCCCAATTATTTCTGGATCTTCTTGAAGTAAGTGTTGAGTTCTTCCCAGTTGATGATATTCCAGAACCCTTCTATGAACTTTGCCCGATCGTTCTTATAATCGATATAATAAGCATGTTCCCAAACGTCCAGGTCCATAATGATCGGATAATCCGGAACCAAATTCACGTTGTGCTTTTCTATCTGCATGATCATGAGTCTTTGAGTATCCTTGCAGAAAGTCAATGCTGCCCATCCGGAACCTTCAACGCTTGATGCTACCTGAGAGAACTCCTTTTTAAACCGCTCGAAATTTCCGAAGTCCTGCTTGATTGCTTCAGCCAATTCGCCAACGGCCTCCTTGCTTGCATTGCTTGCAGGAGTCATTTCCCACCAGAAATAATCATGAAGGACATGGCCGCCGATGTTAAAAGACAGAGCTTTTGCATTTGCCTTATAATCAAAGTCAGTTCCTTCGGCTCTTGCTTTGTCCATCATTTGTATAATTGAATTTGCATTAGTCACATAAGCCTGATGATGTTTATCGTGGTGGATCTTTAGTTGTTCTTCAGATATATAAGGCTCCAGGTCTGCATATCCAAATTTCAATGGCGGTAATTTATACAATTCTTTAGCCATAGTCATCTTCTCCTATCGGAGAAAAATCGGCTTTACAGAACTTATTTCGGAATCTCGAATCATTTGCCGATTAAAACTCCATTTACAAATCCTGCTACCAATTTCCCCTTAACCACATATTGAAATTTATATATTAAACTGTTGCACTGTTTTATGACGTCAATTAGGTATTAATCGCCATATGGCAATAAAAGTGCAGAATATAATTATATCTCGAACCTATTTAAAGATAAAAGGTGAAAATTTATAAAAAAGTAAAGCAGCAAATATAATTTACCCTCTTAACAAAATAATTTTATAATTGCATAAGAGAACGGGATTTTTTATTTATATAAATTTTATCTCTTCACTAAAAGAATCTTAAAAAAATTAGTTTACTGTAATCCCATGAGACCGGAATATTTAACAACTTGATAGAGCTTAGATATGTTAATCCTTCCAATTTTATAATGATAAAGATGTTTTTGGTCAGTTCTTCAGAGTAGATTATAATGGTGTGTACGAACTTATTTTAGGTACATTATTGATAACGACAGTGAAGAAAATAGTTACACATGAATTAAACAATTCAATTAGTTTCTCCGAATCAGCATAAAAAGATGGCCTATATGAACAGAGCTCCCCTGCCTCTTAATAACAGGATTTCCTTACATGGGGTTCCTGTGATGTATATTATATATATCCTGTTCATTCTAATATCTCCTTTTGCAGGGGTGACTCTTCTTTTCCTAATTTCAGTCCTACTCTTCCTGGGTACAAGGTTTTCAGAAAATTATGTCTCCCACAGCAGAGATGTCATTAGTCTTTATTTTTCGTTGTCTCTAATGCTGCTTTTTTCTATTGTTATGGGAGGTTCTGCGTATTCTTATCCTTTCTACATAGCGCTTGCTGCTTTTGCAATTGCGATAGTGGGAAACCACAATTCTTTTTTTTCGGAAACAAGCCAATTATCGGATTTTGAATCAAGAAGGAGCCGGCTTAAAAAGAAAAGTTTCTCAATAATGTGGGGCTCGGTATTTCTGGGAATTCGTATTGCTGCAGCATTTATTGCAGCTGGCTGGGTAGTATTCTGGCAAAATCTCTCGATTTCGTATAATCTGGTTTTCTTCATAGCTGTTATCGGAGCTGTTACTGGATCCCTTTTTGAGTCAATCCCTTCCAAAATCGATAAAAATATCTCAGTACCTCTGGGTGCGGGAATGGCGATGTGGATTTTCGAAGAGTTCAGGTACTTTGTCCCTGCAGAGAATACGTTTATAGCCCTGGTTTTCTCATTTATCCTGGGCGTGCTGGCTCACAGGGCAAAAATTGCCGACGTCTCGGCTCTATTGAGCGCAGCCCTCCTTGGAGTCCTGATAATTGTTTTTAGCGGGCTTCCCTGGTTCTTGCTTTTACTTACGTTTTTTATATTGGGAGGTGGGTTTACCAGATACAAATATAAATATAAGAAGTCAATAGGGATCGCACAGTCCAAAGAAGGAATCAGGAGCTACGAAAATGTATTTTCAAACAGTACAGCAGCTCTCGTATTGGCTGTAGCATATGGGGTATTTTCTGAACATAGTCTTCCGATCATTTATGCATATCTGGGTACAGTTGCAACGGCTACCGGGGATACTCTTGCGAGTGAAATCGGAACAACAGCCAAAGAAAGGCCAAGAATGATCACAACTCTTAAATTTGCAAAACCTGGTGAGGATGGGGCAGTTTCCTTGCTTGGAGAATTTGCTTCAATTCTAGGTTCGGCAATAATTGGGCTGCTTGCCTATTTCCTTGGAATCTCAGATAACCTTCTGCTTTCAGTTGTTATTGCGACAGCAGGAGGTTTTTTTGGCACAAACATGGACAGCTTACTTGGGGCTACACTTCAGAAAAATGGCCTCCTCTCAAATAGCGGAGTAAATTTCCTGGCAACTTTTGCAGGGGCTGGCTTTTCATTACTAATGTATATCCTTATAGCTGCAATTTTTTAAAGATAAATGCACAGTGTGCTTTTTTAACTTCAGACGAATGCTCATTTGTTACTGTTGAAGCATTCATTTATATTTTCAGGCGTATATCTTAATGGTTGTCAGCATGTATCACAGGCTGGATTCGAGATTTCTAAGTTATTTATTGATTATTTATTGGCGGGTGACTTGTTATGAACGAAGAATTTGAAACTATTATAGCTTATCATCAGGCAAGCAAGCACAACTTCAAGGCTTTTGCTCCGCGTCCTTTGTTCCTTGATATGTTAAACAAACCGGATCTGTTTTTGAATTATTCCGGAACTCAACTCTTACTTCTCGATAGATGGAGTAAAGAGCAAATAGAGTTAGAAAAATTTCCTGCCTACGAGCAAGCGTTCTCACCAGAGTCGATCAAGTCTTCGGAGCCGAATAAAGAAAATATTTCCAAACTTTTTTTTGACAGCTTTGCTATCTCAGCCTGGAAACAGGCGGGTGCTACGAAATGGCCTCTTCGTGTCAATCCGTCAAGTGGAAACCTCCATCCGACTGAAGTGTACATCCTTTCCAAGCACATCCAAAAATTACTTAGAGGTCCTTCCGTATGCCATTACACACCTTTACCTCACGCCCTGGAGTTAAGAGCTGAATTTTCTCCGGAGATTTGGGAATTGCTAAGTTCCGGCTTTCCCGACGGTACCTTTTTTGTGGGTCTGACCTCAATCTACTGGAGAGTCTCATGGAAATACGGACTTCGAGCTTTCAGATATGCCAACCATGATATAGGGCACGCCATTGCTGCACTGACATTTGCCGCTGCCGGACTTGGCTGGAAAACCAGCCTTCTTGCGGATATGGGTTCAGAGGAACTTTCAGAACTCCTTGGGATGTCCGGAAGAAGTGGACCTGAGAAAGAAGAACCTGCATGTCTGCTTGCGATCTATCCGGCAGGAGAAACCTGTACAAGAGGTAAACTTTCTTCTGCGGCAATTTCTGCTTTTAAAAACATTTCCTGGGAAGGGACACCTAATGTTTTAAGTCCGAAACATGTTGAATGGACAGGTATAGAAAAAGCTGACTCAGCAACCCGAAAGACAGAAACGGCTCATTTAGGGAAAGAGAAGGAGCGGACCCCGGAAACACAGACATTTACGCAGCTTTCAATAAGCGATTCTATTATTAAGCCAGGCTCCGAGTTTGATCTAAAAGTGTCTCCACTGCGCAAAGTTATTCGCCAAAGGAGAAGCGCTATTGAAATGGACAACAGTGCATATATGGAAAAGGAAACTTTTTACCGTATGCTGCAAAAGACTATTCCTGAGGAAAATCCCATTTTTTCCACACTTCCATTCGGACCCTTTACTCACCTGCTCCTGTTTGTAAATAGAGTTAAGGATCTCCTCCCGGGTCTTTATATGTTCCTTCGCAAACCTGGGGAAAAAGAGAAATTAAAATCGGTTATTAGACCGGATTTTCTCTGGGAAAAACCTGAGCATTGTCCTTCGGACCTGGAGTTTTATATGCTTATGGAAGAAACATTATATAATTACGCAGCCCAGCTTTCCTGCGGTCAGAGAAAAGCTGCAGATGCCTGTTTTACTGTCTGCATGCTCTCGGAATTCGAGGAACCCCTTAAAAAATATGGATCCTGGATATATCCGTATTTGTTCTGGGAATGCGGAGTTCTTGGCCAGCTTTTTTACCTTGAAGCCGAAGCACATGGCCTGAGAGGCTGTGGGATAGGGTGCTTTTTTGATGATCCGGTACATGAAACCATAGATCTGAAAGGGCTTGAGTACCAGGATCTCTACCATTTCACTGTTGGCTCACTACTTCAGGAAATAGGCGTAATAACTCTGCCAGCATATGAAGAATAATAATTCAGGGCCTTTCATATGCTCACATCTCCTTTTCCTGATTATTCTCCTTTCCCGACACAAAATCTTGCCACTGCTCATACTCCTGTCCCTGCTCATCACTTTCTTTTCGAATTTTTCTTCTTAAAGTTGTCCTTCTAAGGGCTTCAGTTCTGGAAGTCGGAGCAGGTCTTTCACATTCTGTTGTTCCCTCACATTCCACTACAATTCCACGGAGTAGACGCCCCAGAATGTCCGAACCTGTTAGAATCCTTTTTTCCACACTCCAGTAGAGAATCAGATCCTGATCGATTACGTCATCTTCTGGATCCTGCGGATACACTTTAAACTGCCGGATTACTCCCTCAAGCCTTGTTTTCGGAGATGTCACCAAAACAGGGAAATGGCAGTAAGATAACGGAATAAACGGGCCTCTCTTGTAGACCGCATCCCTGAGGAAATGGTCCGCATCGAGCACCATAACAGGCTCGCCACTAGGGCTGGTAATGACTACCCATTTTTTCCCCGAAGCTTCTATCTTCTGCAAGAAGGGATCAGATGGTTCCCTTTTAAAAGGAGGAAAAACCGGCCGGCCATTTTCAACTGGTAGAGAAATTATACTTCTTGGGTCTATTATAGAGCCTTCATCAGAAATATTAACGTCATCAATGGTAAGAAAATTCAGGGCTCCTATACCCTCAAAAGCGCTTATATCGGATTTTCCGGATTCTATGTGCTTTTCAAGCATTATCATCACAGCCTGCTCCTTGAAAAGCTCAAGTTTTTCCTTTCCAAGCCACCAGTCCAGAATAAGGGCTGTTGGTTTGGCTACGGGATAAAGGATAAACTGGTACAAGTGGACGAGAGGGGTTAGTTTTGATCCAAGGGAGAGAGCATTTCGAGAGAAATAAGCCTGGGGCGCAATTTCTCCAAAGCAGGTGATAACAAAGGTAGAGAAGAGGAAAGCTGAGGCTCCTGTCAGTACGGAGTCCGTAAGCAGAGCAATCAGTACATTTACACCTACGTTCCCCCAGACTAATGTAGTAAGCAGAAAATTGGAATCTCTTCGGATATGCAGAATTTTGATAGCCTCTTTATTGCCTGCTTCGGCCTCGATTTCAAGCTTAAGTCGCCCAAGGCCAAAAAATCCGATTGTCAATCCTGAGAATATTGCGGACTGGATCAGGCAGAGTATAATTAGTATCCATGTAAATATTCCATTCATTGTGAGTCTTAGCCTCTTATACATTCATCTAAGCCTAATCGAAAATGCCTTAGACTAACTAATATTTAAGCCTAGTTAAATGTTTAATCTGTTATATTTTTACAAATCTAATCTCATCATTCAAATATTAATAAATTTACTCTTATATTTATTGTATAAAGACATTATTTTTCTGTAAGTACTTCTGGACATT
>JAUPKV010000166.1 GCA_030837265.1 Methanobacteriota archaeon | reverse complement strand
CCTACAGTAACCAAGTCAACCTTTTTCACTAAGGCTTCTTCAAGTAGGTCTTTAATATCAAAGAATTCCCAACCAATCGGTTCGTTAAATTCTATGAGAATATCTACATCACTTTTCTGAGTTTCTTCTCCTCTTGCGTAAGAGCCAAAAACCCCAATATCACTTACATTAAAGCTATCTTTCAGTAAGGGTTTGTACTTTTCCAGCGTTTTTTCTATTTCTTCTAAAGTTTTCATTTTTTCTCCAAAAAGCAGATAAATCACTTTTAGCCTACATTCAACACCTAATGAAATCCTATTGATAGAGATTTGCTTTTTAATACGATTTTTCCAATTCTGCGTTTTTGAGAGCAGATCAAAAATGGCATAAACCTAATCACCATAAGGCTTTAAGGGCAATTTTGGCACTAAACCGTCCATTTTCTCTGTAATTCTACGTCATTTTGACACTCACACATAAAGTAAATTCTTATGCTACAGTCCATTATACATATTTTATATCAGATTGTCAATGAGATATTATCATAGGCACATATTCTATATGGCATTTTTTAAAGATTACTTTAACATAAGATAAAAATTGTAAACCTTCACGTTTAAATCTCGTCTCTAATGTGACTCAATTTTTTGATAGCCTGTACCCAATCGAAATAGAAAAAGGAACGGTTATAAAATCGCCAGAAGATCGCTGGAGAAAGCTATGGGAGTTTTACAATGAAGAAAAAGAAGCTAATAATTATCATTGGAGTTATTGTAGTTGTACTCGCATCGGGTTCATTTGCTACTTTTAAGGTCAAAGGAATGATGAAGCCCGAAAAGAAAGCAGATAGGGTCGAGATCGTCAGAAGGGGTCCTTTTGTTGTAAAACTCAGCGAAAGAGGTAATCTTGATTCCCTCGTCAAAGTCGAAGTCAAATCCAACGTTGAAGGCGAAATAGATAAGCTATACGTGGACGAAGGATACGACGTAGTGAAAGGACAACAACTCCTCAAGATAGACGAAAAGCAAATCAAAGAGGAACACACTCAGGCAAAAGCCAATTATGATGCGGCATTAGCTGAATTGGATCGTGCAAAAGAGAATTCTAGCCTGAATATGGATAGACTCAAAAGCGACATACTACTTGCGAAGAACTCTCTGGATTCCTCAAAGGCAAATCTTACAGGCACGATAGCCCGTTCTTCACAGCAGTTATCTCAGGCTCGAATCTCTATCACAAATCTCGAAAGCCTTCTTGCACAAGATGAAATCTCATTAAAAAAAGCTAATCTGACTCTCGAACAAGCCGAAACAAATAAAAAAACTGCATTAGCAAAAATGAATAATGCTAAAGATGAACTCGATCGCAAGAAAGACCTTTATGCAAAAAAGTTTGTGCCTTTGCGTGATGTTGAAAACGCTCAACTGGGATATACTTCAGCACAAACTGAATACGAATCCACAGGAAACAATATAAAATCTCAGAAGGAAAGTATACAGAGTCAGGAAAACATCATTGAGAACCGAAAAGCAAGTATAAAATCAGAAAAAGATGATATTAAAACTATTACAGATAGTATAGCAGAACAGAAAAAACAGGCAGAGATTCAGATACAGCAGGCACAGGAGCGTTTAGATGTTCTGACAAAGAGTGTTGAAAGCGAAAAACAGATCGCTGGACTTGCATTAAAGACCGCAGAAGCAAATAAAGTTCGTGCCCAAAGCTCGTTAAATACTGCCCAACAAAGGCTTGGCTGGACGACTGTTATTGCCCCGATGTCGGGTAGGATTGTGCAATGCCAAGTTGAAGAAGGTGAAATAATCACCTCTGGTAGAACGGCATTTTCACAAGGTCCACCTATCATGACCATTGCCGATCTGTCACAGATGATCGTCAAGACTCAGGTTCACGAGTACGATATAAGTAAAGTAAAAATTGGTCAAAAGGCGGAGATAGAAGTTGACTCGTACAAAGATGACGTATTTAATGGCGTTGTGAAAGAAATTTCTCCCAGCGCACAATTTTTGGATAACATTGTCAAGTTTGAAGTCACTGTAATGGTAGTAAATTCACCTAAACCGCTACTTCCCGGAATGACCGCCAGCGTTGACATAATAGTAAGTGAGAGAGATAACGTCCTGCAACTACCACTAGAAGCAGTAAACTTGAAAGAAACCACAAAGATAAAAACTGATATAAGAAAAGAGATGCTAAACAAGATCAAGGGGCAAAAAGTTGATATTGCCGGTAATAGATTTGCTGAAAAAAAATTCGGTGGAAAAGTTACAGATATTGCCCCTGAAAAGCCCGGATTCTCAACTAGCGAAGTTACTATAACGATGGACGAAACACCTAAGGAATTACAAGCAGGAACCAGTCCCAGTATTGATATAATAATACTGTCTAACAATGAACGAATTGCCAACGTTGAGGCAAGGATTGAAAGCGTAAGAGAGTATTACGTCAGAATCCCTAAAGATACAGCCGTGGGAAGTGAATTACCTCGCCCAAAGACGGGGTTTCTAAGAGCAGGAAGTAAGCCTGAAGAATCACAGGACGAGGAAAAGGTAATTAAAGTCGGAGAGCGAACTCAAAGCAGTATTGAGATACTCGATGGCTTGAAGGAAGGTGACAAGGTCAAGATCGTTCCTATTGGTGAGGAAGATAAAAACAAGAAGAAGGAGAAGAAAGGCTAATGCTCATCAGAGTTGAGGAACTGACAAAAATCTACAGAATGGGAGACGTAGAGGTACAAGCACTACGCAGTATTTCCTTTTCCATAGAGAAGCAGGAATTCGTGTCTATAATGGGTCAATCCGGGTCTGGAAAATCTACGTTAATGGACATACTCGGATGCCTGTCGAAACCTACAAGCGGGAAGTATTTCCTTGACGGTATTGAAGTCTCTACCATGTCTGATAATCAGCTTGCTGATATAAGGAATAAAAAGATCGGGTTTGTTTTTCAATCGTTTAACCTTCTTCCTCGCACCACAGCCCTTCACAACGTCGAACTACCCATGATCTACAGTGGTATTGGTAGGAGAGAGCGAAAGCGCCGTGCTAATGCGGCACTTGATGCAGTGGGTTTGGCAAACAGAATTCACCATAAGTCCAACGAACTATCAGGCGGACAGATACAGCGAGTTGCCATAGCCAGAGCGTTGGTAAATGAGCCATCTATAATATTTGCCGATGAACCGACTGGCAATCTTGACACGAGATCCGGCGAGGAGATCATGGCAATATTCGACAAACTCAACAGCGAAGGTAACAGCATCATAATGGTTACTCACGAAAGAAATATCGCTGAACACGCTAAAAGGATCATATACCTGAAAGATGGAATTATTGAAAATGACGAGATCGTAAATCATGCTAGTGATTCAATCCGAATGAGTTAAAATAGCCTTAAAATCCCTCTTGAGAGAGATACAGGGGTATGTTAAAATATAAAGGAGAATAATATCAGTTTTTTGCTATAAAATTTCAAACTCTAAAGGAGGAAGTAGAAAATGAAATCTACAAAATCAATGTTAGTCTTAATGTGCCTGTGTCTATTTGTCATTAGTTTGGTGCTGATAAGCCCCAGCTCTGCCAAAATAGACAAAAAGAACGTTATGGGGGTATGGCTACTCAATGATGGTGCAGGAGATACTGTCAAAGATTCTTCTCCCAATAAAAATGATGGAAAGTTCAAAGGAAAACCAAAATGGGTTGAGGGAAAATTCGGTAAGGCTTTGGAATTTGACGGCACAAGCGGCGTTGAAATTACTGATCCAGAAAAATTTAATTTCCTAACATGGACCTATTCCTTTTGGTTCAGAAGCGAAAAAGGGGGAGATTATCCCAATCTGGTAGGAAGACAATTTGGTAACACTCATGGCTGGACTATCCATCTGGATCCCGGTAGAGCTACTTTTAGGATAAGGATTGATTCTGACGGTGGAATAAATCAAGTAAAAACAGTAGCTGCCTTGATCGATGGTGAATGGCATCATGGTGTAATATGCCAAGATAATAGTAAAAGTAAAAAACTTACTTTCTACTATGATGGAATTAAGGGAGAAGCAACTTATGCAGGAGAATACAAAAACTCAGGCGGATTCATGGTATTGGGTTTGGCGTGTGTTGGTGCTGTCAATCTCAATGGTGCCGCGATAGACGATTTTGCTATTTTTGATACAATTTTGGCTGAAGAAGATGTCTTGGCTATCATGGAGAAGGGATTAGAGGCGATCATTCCCGGTATAATTGCAGTATCTCCAGAGGGTAGATTGGTTGATACATGGGGACGAATAAAAGAAAATAGCAGATAAAATATTACAATGCTCATTAGATAACCCAAAATGTTATTCCTGTGTATGCAGAAATCCATTCCTTCATCATGTTTTTTCTGGATTCCCGCCTTCGCGGGTATGACATATGTGGAGCATTTTCATTTCCCTATAGATTTCTAATCCTTATGATGATTGGATTTAACGGATTTTCAGAATTCTCAGGTACAATGAACCGTAAATTCTCACCTATTTAGAGATTTGTAGGTTGGGTTGAGGAACAAAATCCAACATGAT
>JAUPKV010000165.1 GCA_030837265.1 Methanobacteriota archaeon | reverse complement strand
CCCTTATGGGAGTAAACTACGAAGAGGAAATAGAGTGGATTGAAGATAACTACTCGATCCGAAGGGCAACTGACCAGAACTCCAAACGCATCCTCAGGCACAGGGTTATGGCTGAAGTGCTCGATGAATTGATTTACCATGAGTAAACTTTACTGGTAGTATGACTTAGATGTCTTTACTAGTGTCAAGAACGTTTAGTTATTACCCCCTATTAAGCTCTGAATCCTTATGCACTGACGAGGAGCTATCAAAGTGTATGTGTAAGAATTAAATTGCCATGGTACTAGTGTCGTGGCAATTTAATTACTGGGCGTTAATACTGAGACAATACTTTATCCGTAGTCCCTTTCTTAATTCTGAGGACTCAGAACTAAATTTCCTAGACACTAGTTATACCTTCAGGAAGTCTAAACACAACGACTCCAAATTTGCTTACTCCTTAAATTCAATTAAGAGCCTATCCGAAAAGTGGTTACCTGCTGTAACTTTCACAATAGGCAATATTCAAAACCGGAACGGATACTCTGATATTATAACTTATTGTGACTTTTCAACATGCATCGCTGACTTTTCGGATAGGCTCTAAATGAGGTTTTGCCATTTTCCATCAAATTCCTTTATTTCCAATAATATTCGATAAAACTACTTATTTTTCAAAAAAATTTATTTAAATCCAGTTAAAATTAATTTAATACAATTTTATGCCAATAAATTTCATTAAAGAGATTATTAATCTTGTGATCTAAGAAAAACCCCAGTTTAAATTTTCAATACATTATTAATATTTATAATTTTATGCACTTTGCTGTAATAAATCTTACCAAACACGACTTTTCTAAAAATAAATATTACTATTTAAGTTCTCATCATGGATTCAGTATTCAACATCATTTAATGGTGACATTTTAAAGGCATTTAATATAATCTTTTGACCAAATAAACGATTATATGCCATTTTTCTGCTTTTAAAGCATTTTCATCAATTTTGGCAAAACCTCAAATAGTAACAAATTTTTGGGCTTTATCATAATAAGCACGTTTGTATTGTTTGGGAGTTGAACACAACGATAATTGATTTGGCTTCATAAAATGTCCCACGAAGCCAAAAAATTAAAGACCTTATATTAAAGTCTTTGCAATTTTCTAAATTAAATAGATTAGTCTACTTTTACATGCTAACCTGATCGATCCTAATAAATGAGCTATCTACGGTTTTATCGCGTTTTGTCCTAAATTGTCATAATCTATCATGATTATTAAGTACAAAAATATTAATATGGAATGCCAGACATACTAACACGCGAGGATAGCATATACACTAAATATCTGCTTAAGAAAAGAATTAAAATAGGGAAACATAATAATAAAAAAGAAATCATAAGTTGGTATCTTATGATTTAAACCTATTAAGAAATATAAAAATAGGTGCAGAAAGTAGAGAGATATCAAATAGAGAGATTTCCAGATGGATGGAAATCGTTATTAAAATATCACCTCCTACCTTTATGGGTTCTTCCATTAAATAATCTGCAAAATACATGTTTGATCGGATAGTGGCAGCATCCTATCAAAGTTTACATGTAATGCATACTTTGGTATATAGCCGAAGGTATAAATAATTACCTTGAATTCAGATTATGCTTTTTTATTTTAGATTTTTATGCATCAGTTAATCTATCTTTTCTTCACTTTTGTACTAAAAATTCCAACAAGACTTTCTATTTTTGTATTCTCCAGAAAGAAGCTTAATGCTTCAAGTTATCTAGAAAGCTTCTATCATCCTTTGTGGCCAGTGACCAGCTTATGGTTGATATAAATAGTTACTCTAAAAATCCTTATAAAATAGCTTTGTGGATTTCAATAAATGTCCAATGAAGAAATAAAATAAAAAAATTAAATACGTTGGATCCCATTTTCCGCAGTATTTTTCGTATATTCATTATTTTTCCCGCCATCGATTTTAATCCTGGCGTGAATTTATTAGCTTTCTGTAAAGGAGTTAAAAATGGATAGACGGTGTGTTCAGAGACCTAAAAAGATTGTATTCAATTTTCAGCAAAATTTCAATTTGGCTTTGTTATTTGAGGAATTTCAAAAAACGCTATCGAGGAAAATGTTGATTTTCAAAAAAATACTGCGGAATGTAGGTTGGATTAAGGTCTTCAATCTTTACAATTTTCTAAACACTAGTGTCTCGTCAATCCTCAAGAATTAAAGGATTATGAATAACTGTAATCGGCTATATGAGACATTTTACTGCTGATGCGACACTAGAACCTGTTTACAATATCTATGTTTATTGTCAAAATTATGTATTCTTCGGAAGCAGGACTCTGTTCCAAAATCTAGTGATTTTTGTATTTCTTGATTGAAAATCTGAATTCGCAAGAAGAGCTCAGTCTCCAATCAAAATTAATATTCGATATCTAAAGACTTCAACCGAGAAGTATCATCACAAGGATTGTAACTATTTACAAAATTTAGTGATTTTTAATTTTACGTTCATCACTGTATTTTGGTACTGAGTCGGAAGCAGCTCAATCTTTCAAGCTATCTAGAGAATCTCTATCATCCTCTGTAACCAGTGACCAGTGTAGGGTGATTATGAGTACACCCTGAGCTTGTTTTTTACGGTTTTGTAGACTCCGAAAGCTATCCTCTAAAGTCAAAATCTAGAATTAGGCCACGGAACTCAAAAATAATTTTTTTTGTCCCTTTATTTCTCTGGACAACTCTACTCTTTATCCTTCTGAAAAATAGTTATTATCCGTGTAAGGCTCCTGTGTACTCTCTGAACATAGATCTCAAGAACTTTAAGTCCCGCTTTTTCTCCATATTCAAATGATGCCTTATCCGAGACGACAACCGCAATTCCTCTGGGCTTCAGGACACGCTGGATTTCCGAAAGAGCACCCGAATAAAGTTCCTCTAAAGAATCTGCAAGGATTGCTGCGGACCTGCCGTAAGGCGGATCTGTGACAACTGCATCGATAGTGCAGTCTTTTAGAGGTATCCTGCAGGCATCCCCTTCCATCAAAACATAATCCAGTTCATAGGCTTCAAGGTTCATATGAGCCCCGAGGACAAGCTTTTCCTGGGCATCGATTCCCACAACCTTTGCACCCACAAGCCCGGCTTCAACAAGTATGCCTGCTGTGCCGCAGAAAGGGTCAAGAAAAAGCTCTCCGGGCTTTATCCCGGATAAGTTCGTAAGGGCACGGGCAACCCTTGGCATAAGTACGCCCGGATGGAAAAAAGGCTTGTTCTGCGGAGTCCTGGCTTCATATGCGCTTCTGTCAACTGAAGAAAGAAGGGTTCCAAGTACTGCTTTTTCACTCAGGATTAGCCGGAATTCCACATCAGGATTTTTCAGGTTTGCCCTGAAACCTCTTCTGTATATGCAGCCTCCAATCTTCTGTTCCAGGTATTCGCACGGCATATCAACGTGCTTTTTGATTCGCTTCGCTCTGACAACAAAGCTCTCTCCTTCTTTTATATATCCTGCAGGTTCAAAAGCTTCAGCAAGTTTAAGGACGGCTTCAGGGCTATTTTCGGCAATCCCGACAACTTTCAGTATATGATGCGTCATTGCCAGCCTTTCGGTTACAGAACCTGTCAGAACTTTTTCAATATTCTCTTCTTTGCCTACTATGTCCACTACAAGGCACTGGTCAACCCTGATGTGGGGCTTGAAATCAAGCTCTCCTATTTTGAGGCAGGCAAAGACTTCGGCGGCTGGCAGTTCTTCGTGTTCTCCAGATAGTTCAAAAGCGTATAACATGATAATCCGAAACAAGTTGATTAATGGTTCAAAATGATCTTCAGTCAGTTCAAAATAAATTATGTAATTCAAACCAATTTTCCGGGGGTAAGGAATAGAATACTGGATTTTATACTTTAAAAGGCGTTAAGCCTGCTTTATTCATATTTTAATTTATGGTTAATCGAATATGGTTTTGAATTGAGATCAGAGACAGGTTGCATATAAGCAAAAGCGGTAATGTGTAAGAAAAAAGTTTTCTGGACAGAACGAGCCTGTAAGAGATCAATATAAGAGATCAATATTGTTAAGAGATCAATATT
>JAUPKV010000018.1 GCA_030837265.1 Methanobacteriota archaeon | reverse complement strand
ATTTAATATTGGAATTAATTTGACAGTATATCAAAAATGTTACGTTTCAGTAATGTTGACTGAAATTGGAGACAAGAATTTTGAGATCGTAAATGGTTCAACCTTAAAAATGTTAGATTATGGAACAACGATTATGGAAAAAAACTCAAGCAAAATGTTTAATTGGACAGTTAAGCCGACTGATAGCTGGGCAGGTGGATCTTTACCAATTAACCTAGTGTATCAGATAGATGATTTCGAGACAGTACACACCCTTGTTGATGGCAAATTTACCGTCGCCTATTGCACTATTTCCAACGAACATTACAGAGGCGACGTTCCTACTCCTAAAGAACAAAAAACCTCAGAGAAAGAACCTTCACCAACATCCAAACCCCCATCAATGCCTGGTTTCAGTTCATTAAGTACTATTGCGGCGCTATCACTTGCATTTTTAGCATTTTACCGCCAGGCTCTATAGAAGTCCATTGAAACCGGAATCATTTGCCAAAATTAAATATTAATATTCGATTCTCCAAGGTTTAATCAAAGCTTTGATAATTTACACATGGGTTTTTCTAGAGCCAAAAGAATCATTCATTTTTTAAGATAATTTTTTATACTTCAATGAATAATATTAAGAGTCACATAGATACGGTATTATTTAACTCCGAAAATATTGTTACATGCGATTCTTTTTATTCCGCTTTTATTATATCTGATTTTTACGTTTATAATAACTTTTATAAGTCAACAAATGAAATTTTTAATTTTGTTTGTTTTTATTTCTCCTACTGAATATTCTTAATTTTGCAGAAATTCAATGTCTCAAAAACCTAAATTACAACTTATACTATTATTGTGTTGCTGGAACGGTGCTACTTTCATTTATAATACACTTCGAAGCCACAAACCGCTGGTATTAGGTATCAGTGATCATATTTTTGTACTCTTTTATTGAACGATTCCGGCTCTTGTAAATGTTTATTAGTTTTCAGAGGGTCTCTAAAGCAGCGCTG
Source organism: Methanobacteriota archaeon (assembly GCA_030837265.1). Next base: position 4,708 of record JAUPKV010000018.1, on the reverse strand, counting down.
TAAGATTATCAAAAACAGGTGAAGCCAGTGCTTGATTTAATTAAATACCTTTTGATTGAGACCCGGAAATTAGAGTTAAGGGTAGATAGGAAGCAAATATACCAGATCTATCAGAAAAATATAATACCTTGAACAACAATGATATCATTGTAAAATGACATTATTAATATAATTACGATTTCAGTGATATTATGGTCACTATTAATGAAGCTTTTCAGAATTTCTTGAATGAACAGGAAGCCAGTTTGAAATCCGAAGTCTATCTGGACTGTGAGGATACAATTCTTCTTTATGAGGAATTCCTGGAATTCGGTGCCGGAGATTATTTATCTGACGATGATAGAGACCTTTACGTCAGTCAGCACGAGCACAACAGCAAAAGTTATTGTGATATTCTTGGCCCTGAGCACCTTACTCCATCAGGAATTAAGGACTTCCTTGAAGATTATGTGATTGAGGAGGGGGGAGGAAAGAAGTTCATCCCAAAAGCTGCAAATTGTCTCCACAAATTTTTTGAATGGTCCCTGAAAAAAGGGTACATTGAGGAGAAAGCTTTTGAGGCAAATAGTAAAGTTACTGCAAAGTATAAGAAAAGCTAGTCAATACAAAAATTTAAATTTTTATTTTTATATTTCTTCTATTTTTTTTATTTAATCCATTATTTTTCTTTTATTACTCTTCTTTTAACTAAAAATCCGAATATTTTTAAATATATGAGGAGTATATCAGTTGTTCATTTGTTATATTTAAGAACTGATCGAGGAAAACTCTGATTAAAATGGGGTTTAACGAAGCAGACACCAGGGCTAAACTGATCGATCCTGCTATACATGCACTTGGATGGACTGAAGATCTAATTAGAAGAGAGATCACGGCGGGTACAATTGAGATTATCAATGGAAGGACAAAAAGAAGGCAGGGAAAGGCAGATTATCTGCTTTGCTTGCCTGTTGAAAGTGGAAATCCTCTACCTGTTGCAGTTCTCGAAGCAAAAAAAGAAGATGAGCACGCAACTCTCGGAATGGACCAAGCTAAAGAATATGCAAAATACCTCAATGTCCCTTATATCTTCTCAAGTAACGGCCATTTATTTGTTAAGTATGATTCTTTTACAGGAATAGTAAGCGAAGAGATTTCGCTTGAAGAATTCCCAGCTCCTGAGATTCTAAAGAAACACTATGAAGAAAGAAAGGGCTTCACCCTTGATTCCAAGGACGCTAGCCCCCTTTTTGTGCCCTATAGAGGCGGCCAATCAGAGCGCAGGTATTATCAGGACGCAGCAATTAGGGCTGCCCTTGAAAAGATCGCTTCGAAAAAAGCTGGCTGGAATAGGGTTTTGCTTTCTCTAGCAACAGGTTCCGGGAAAACAAGAATTGCAGTTCAGCTTTTAGAAAAGCTGGCCCATTCTGGGAATCTTAAGAGGGCATTGTTTGTCTGTGACCGAAATCAGCTTAGAAAACAGGCATATGGGAGACTTTTTTCTGCCTTCGGCGATAACGTAGCCATTGTTGAAAATAGAAACCCACAGACTAACGCAAGATTAATTGTCTCTACATACCAGGCCCTCGGTCTGGATGAAGATGGAGACCAATCTTTTTTCCTGCAAAACTACCCGAAGAACTACTTCAGCCATATAGTTATCGATGAATGTCACAGAAGTGCATGGGACCAGTGGAGCCTTGTGCTTACAAACAATCCTGATGCCGTTCAGATAGGCTTGACAGCAACACCTCGCAAGATTAAAGGAGTCAAAACAGCAGGAAAAGACAGGGACGAAGAGATTACGAGGAACAATATCAAATATTTCGGTGAACCTGTTTATGAGTATCCATATGTAAAAGGCTGGAAAGATGGATACCTTGCAGCTTGTGAGATCGTAAAACGGTCTGTCAATATTGATGATTGCGTACTGGACAAAAAGGAGCTGTTTATAAAAGGAGCTCACGATGCAAAAACCGGGCAGGTAGTTCATATTGAAGATATGAAGGATAATTACGTGAAAACGGATTTCGAAAAAGAACTAATTCTCCCTGACCGCAGGAAAGCCATGTGCGCTGACCTCTTCGAGCAGCTTGAAAAAACTGGAAGTCCCAGACAAAAGACAATTATTTTCTGTGTAAATGACAAACATGCAGAAGACGTAACAAATGAACTGAATAATCTCTATAGATCGAAAGGCTATCCGGATTGTGAAAAGTTCGCTTTCAAATGCACCCAGAAAGGAATCTCCTGTGGTATCCTTGGAGAAGATCAGGAAACCCTTATTGCAAATATGAGCGGGAATAAAAATTCTCACTTTATTGCAACAACCGTTGACCTCCTGACAACAGGCGTGGATATCCCCTGTATACAGAATATCGTTTTTTTCAACTACGTGACTTCTCCGATCTCATTCTACCAAATGGTAGGTCGTGGAACCCGGATTGACGAATCCTTCGACAAATACATGTTTAGAATTTACGATTATACAAATGCAAGCGACCTTTTCGGCGAGGAATTTGTTTCCTCTCCTAAACGCGAACCCTCAATTCCAAAAGAAGAAGGACAGAAACGCAAAATAAAGAAAGTTTATGGCTATCAAATCGAAATAAGAGACGAAGGCAAGTTCATCCTGATGCAGGATGAAAACACAGGCAAAGACCTCCGCGTCCCCATCGAAGAATACAAAGAGAAACTTGCAGCTTCTCTTGTAACCCAAATCGAAAACCTTGAACTTCTCCGGGAAATGTGGATTCATCCCGAAGACCGGAAACCTCTCATCTCAGCCCTCCCAGGTGGAGAAAGTGGAGCTCTCCTCCTCCGTGACCTTCTTGAACTGAAAGACTGCGATCTATTCGACCTTTTTGCAGAAATTGGTTTCGGAGTTCCAGCCAAAACCCGCGAACAGAGGGTTCAAGCTTTTGATTATAAAAACAAGGAATGGTTGATGTCTCTTCCGTCTGATTCCGCAGATGTCATCAAAGCCCTCGCTCACCAGTTTGAAGAAAATGGAATCGAAGAACTCGAAAGCCCTTCAGTCTTTGCAGTCCCTGAAATCAGAAGAGCAGGCGGAATCAAAGCTCTCGGAAAGATTGGTATGGATGTAGGGGATTTGCTGACCGAGGTTAAGATTGGCCTGCTAGCATTTTGAAATACCGCTTTATTTTTTTAGAGTGACCTTAATGGCATCTATTACCGTTTTTTCCGCTCGCTTGCGAGCGGCAATTACTTAAATTATTTCAAGATTAAAAAGTGGGCCTTATTGCTGGATTAGACCATGAAATATCGATTCAATAATATAAGGGCAGGAACAAGGAAGATTAGATTTTTGAACATATAGAATTGTTAAGAAGTTGATGGAAATGAGTAAAAACGAGTTGCCTGACGGTTGGAAATTTGTAAAAATGTCAAAACTAATTGATGATAATCTATCTGGCTTTGCTTGTGCAATAAGTAAACATGTTGATCAAGGTGGATATGTGCACTTAAGGCCTTTTAACGTTGAAGATGGTAAGTTAAACCTTAATACGTTATATCAAGTGCCTTTAGACGAGGTTGATACTGAGGTTTATACCCTAAAAAAAGGAGACATCTTGTTTAATAACACTAATAGCACTGAATTGGTGGGAAAATCGGCTTTAATTGACGGAGATTATCAATTTGCTTTTAGCAATCACATTAACAGAATAAGAGTAAAAAAATCTATGGCGTCTCCAGAATATTTTCATTACTATCTCTTGTATATGTGGTCTAAAGGACATTTTGAAAGAAATTGTAAAAAGTGGATTGGGCAATCAGGTTATACCGTAAAGGAATTGAGCGAACAAGGAATTCTTTTGCCCCCTCTTGCAGAACAGATAAGAATCGCCTTAAAACTTGACAGGCAGATGGTTCAAATTGAGATGATGAAAAAAGAAGCTGAAAGCTATAAGGAAGATGCTAAGAATTTATTTAATGCATATTTGAAGGAAATATTTTCTAGTAACTTGTTTAACCAATATCAAAAAATAAAGTTGATGGACCTTACAACTAAAATCGGCAGCGGATTAACTCCTAATGGTGGACATTCCGTTTACCAAAATATGGGAATACCTTTTATAAGAAGTATGAATGTTCATTTAAATAGGTTCAAAAGTGATGGCCTTGTTTATATTTCTCCGGAAATTGACGAATCAATGAAAAATACCCGAGTACAAAAGGGTGATGTTTTACTTAACATTACAGGGGCTTCAATAGGCAGAGTGTGTGTGGTTCCTGACGAAATATATCCTGCCAATGTTAACCAGCATGTCAGCATTATTCGAACAACAGAGAAATTAAATTCTTACTATCTTTCCTACTATCTTTCAAATCCTAATTTCCAAAAGTTTATTATGGATTCTGAATCTGGAGCTACTAGGCAAGCTTTAACGAAATTACAGATCCAAAATTTTGGAATTCCGATTCCACCAATTGAGATCCAAGAGCAATTAGTATATCAGCTGGATAAAAAAAGGAAATCGATTAGGGAATTATTGGATCATACTAACATTCAACTTGAAGCAATAAATAGATTCCCAAACTCGATACTTAACGAAATTTTCGGAAAATACGAAATTCCAGATGAGGCATGATTATGGCAGAACAAAACAACGGGAAAAAAGTAAATGGCCAGTCGAGCATGAATTCTTATATAAAATCAGTTTGCGACGTCATGCGCAGAGACAGAACAAAAGGAGCTCTTGAGTAT
>JAUPKV010000164.1 GCA_030837265.1 Methanobacteriota archaeon | reverse complement strand
TTTTTCATTTGATGAAGAAGATCTTGAGTCTGCTGGCTGCAACTATTCTTGCATTATGCTCTTTTTACTCAACCTGCTGGTATGCCCCCTATAATGGTTATTCATACATTATGCTACTGATCGTAGCAGGACTTTTCCTGTATATGGTTCTAATATATACGCTGTTCAGGGTCCGTTTCCAGAAGGGTTTGAAAAAGGAGACTAAAGAAACTGCATCCCAAGTATGAGTTGTACCATACCGATTAACTGCACAATCCGGTTCTATTGAGTCTGATCTTATGAGTTATAGTGTACCAAAGGCTGCTTTAGTTTTTCTTATTTTCATATTTTTGATTGTTGGGCTGGCACAATCTGCTTCTGCTTTTGAAACTCACTGTCAAAATGATACGGTGAAGGACCAGGGAACCGACGACACCGAATGGGTTGATGCCGGAAGTCTGGATGTTTCATGGAAGACGACTTCCATGGACACTTCAGGCACCTCTATTAATGTTGATGTACTGAATGAGTCCGGAGAATATGCGCCTGTCCCTTACGTTTTAAAAGTCGATGATATTGACACGGGACTTACGATGGCCCGGTTTTCCCTGGCAAAAGCAAAGGAAGGAGCAAAACCGATACATGATGTTCTCTATCTGCAAAATGAAACAGGTGTAACCGGAGCTAACCTGACTGATGAGAATACTACTGGAGAGAATACATCTGAATTATATGCGGACTGGTGCCAGATTGACCATGAGTTGAAAGTCCAGCTAACCGATATAACCGTAGATTCTCAGGAGACTCCCCATGTTCAGTTTAAGTACTTCAAGAGAGGAAATCCCAGGCTGGATATTGATATCAAATCTGATCAATCCGGCAATGGCAGCCAGGTCAACGGGACAACTTATTTTCCAGAGAAAGAAAGAGATGTCAAAATCACGGTTAAAAACAGCGGGGAAGCCTGGATAGAATCCATTAAACTTGATGTGGACCTCACAGACTTCGATCTGGTGAGCAGCACGGAGAACCACTCGGAGAGCAGCATCCGGACTCACGGCAATTATCTAAGTGCAGAACTTGGGTGGCTGGCAAAAAATGAGGAACGTGCAATCAACTTTACCATCAGGTCTCCTTCCTGGAGTGATGTTAATTCACGTTTGAAATTAAATCCTGTAAATATTACTGCGGTTGCTGCAGGAGATGACATTCTCGGGTACGAACATAAAGGAAATAAAACACTTTCCTTAAATCCCCCGGATCCGGATATTGAAGCCACCCAGACAATCAATCCATATTCGTATTCGCTTGAAAAAATAAACCAGGCGAGACATAATGGATCGGGCTCAAATTCCACATCAAGCTTTGCCAATTCCTCAGGTAATGAGATTATCATGAGTTCCTGGTATATTAAGGGGTCAGAGGTCCATGGGCTTAAGGGTTACTTTTCTATCAGGCAAACTGTGCATAACCTCCAGGGCTATTATTTGAAAAATTTGAGTTTTGTATTCCCTTCTGTACCCGAAGGCCTGATAATTGCTAAAATTCGCGGAAACGAAAATTCGTACAGTAATTCAGGTAACAGTCCGGATTCCTCCAGGAGCACCGATTCTGCCGAAGTTCTGGAAAACGCAAATACTGATCCTTTTAATGGAAATCTCCTGAAATCCCTCGCAGGAATGAAATCCAATAAAGCAGATTACATTCTTATTCCTACCCACCCCGGGACCTACCAGCTCGGGAGCTTTTCTGTCAATACTGAGTACGAAGGGCACAATCTTTCCAAAACATCCGAAGCAGCTTCTCTTGTTGTACACGGCCCCCAGATAGTTGTCAATAAATCTGTTGGAGCATTAAGTGGCGATGTAGTTGACGTCAATATCACGGTTAAGAATTACGGGGATAGGATTGCTACTGCCAACCTGACCGACCGGGTCCCTGAGGATGCCAGATTAGTACAGGACAGCATTAATATATCTCGCAATGGACAGCCTGAGAATAATTCCATCCCTCTGAGAAATTGGGAACTTAAAACCAGTAAAGAGAAGAATGCGACATCTATCCTGATGAGTTTTCCCCTGCGGCCCAATGAATATTATGACCTGAAGTATTCCATCCAGCCTGGAAACTTGAGTAATATGGATCTCCCACCTGCGAAGGTTAACTTCGTCGACCTCAATGCCTATAAAGGGACTGTTTATTCCTCTTTTTTCAAATCCGGGGCTGAGGTCAAGCAGACATTTAATTACTACGAAAATAAGTGGGAAGTAACTTCCGAACATTGGGATGCTTCAACTGGAGCATGGGAAGATAACTGGGACCCCATAGTAAAACGCTGGACAAATGAGACAATCTCTTTCAATTCATCTGCCAATGATACTGAGCTGGATAATGATTCTCTTACAGGACTTTCAGAACCTCTAAAAGATAAATCGACCCTGGATCAAATCATAGATTTCATTTCCGGATTCCTTCCAGGGGGCAAAAAAGCTTCAGGACCTTCAAATAGTTCTGAGCAATCAAATCTCTCTGCACAACCTATGCAGAACAATTCCGGGAACGAATCTGTTTTCATACGAGTAAAGAACTTTGTGACAGGGCTTCTGCCAGGTGGGGGTCAAAAATCTGCAACTTCTTCACAAGTCTCGCCAGCCTCAAACCCAACAGATAAACAATCATCTGACGCCTGATGGCCTGTCATTTTTAAAAACAATACTGGTGAATATATTTTACTTTAGTTCTATTTAGTTCCATTGTAAAAGATATAAATAGATCAGGCCCTACTAATAAGATTGCAGATCATATAGTATGTGAGCCATGACCCGCAATAGATATGTGTCTGAACATGAGAACCCAACCAACATCCTCTCTACCATAAGCAAAACCAAAATCGCCAAGGCTGCAGAATTTTGTCTCTTCTGCAGCCAACAAATACGACATCATTATAAGGTTTATCTTAAATCGGACTTAAAATAGGAATAAGGCGATTAAATTCCAACTCCTATTCATTTTTCGTGTTTTCTTGATTATTTAGTACGGAAGAATGCTTTCAAGGCTCGCCTATGTCTCCCATAAATTATAAAGCCTGGATCCTCTGTTTTGATTATTGTACTCATAATTAGGAATGTGTTTTGTAATATAAACGTTTTTTAATATCAATAATCTAATTTTGAGGTATTTGAGAATACTTATTCAAATAAGAGTCATCTGGACTGGCTAATCTTTTAACTCTGCTTCCTAAAATTTTTTCATTCTAAAAGCAAGTGCAGTTAATTAATCTAATTGTGAAAGTACTTCAACAATGCTTTTGATCGCGAAAATCAAGTTGCCAGTTATGGAAAAGTTTTAATTTTTGATATTTGGAGATCAAATAACTTTAGTGTATATCTCAATTTATTGAACTATATATCACCTGGGACTCACTATATTGATACATAGAAAAAAATGATAAAGTTTAAATAAATGGTAGAATTGATAAAAGATCATATCCATTGTGAAGATGTTAGCATGTTGAGTACAGTAAAAAAAATTGTAGTAGAGGCAGGTTTGATCCTGCTTACAGTCAGTACGGCTTTAGCAGAGGATGCCACTTCGGTAGCAAAAAATTTAGGCCCTGCATCCGGCATTGCAAATGACATGATGAGCTATGCAAAATGGGGAGCCATTGTTGTAGCTATTATTTCACTTCTGGTGCTCTGGATGTCCGGAAATATCGCAAGGATGGGTGCAAAAGCAAACGAAGTTTTGCATACTCGGGAAAGTATTAAGGGTTGGTTTGTGGAATGTATTATAGTAATTCTCGGCTTGGTTTTCCTTTTCCAGTATGTCATCCCCAAGTTGGACGGGATGGTGTAAGCATTAAATATGGTTTTTCTACTTTTGACTACAAAAATTGTTTGAGCACCGCTTGCAAACCACTTGCAAATTTTCCGGATCCGTCAAAACATTTCAAAATATATTCCGTTTGTTTTCTCATCTGTTTCATAAGTTCCGGAACAGCAGGAGCTTCAAGCGATCAGAATTCAATTAATTTAAAACTTAAAAACGACAATATAGTCCATCTTCAGGCTGGCAACTATATTTTAACCGATTCGATTATTCTTCAATCTAACAGCATTCTGGAAGGGGAGCCCGGAACTGTAATTACTATTCCGGATCATGCCGGATGGCCTGCCTGGAGACCACTTGTTTCGGGAATCAGCGTTCATAATGTCACAATAAGAAATGTAGAAATTGATGCAAACAGTGACGGGAATACAGAAACCTCACACGGGAAGGGATTCTATAACTGTATTCATGTGATTGACTGCGATTCCGTTAATGTTTATAATTGTACTTTTCACGATGGACTGGGAGACGGACTGAGAACTAAAACAAGTACAAACATCAAATTCTACAATAATCTTGTTTACAGGCTCGGACACGACGGCTTCTTCGGGATCGACAGTAAGAATATCGAATGCTTTAATAACCGTATAACAACCAGGACGAATAGTGCCCTCCGGATATGGAATTCTCAGCATGTGCGGTTACATGACAATATATTAGATGCTCAGTTGGATAGTTTAGGGGGTAATCCCGGGATCCAGATCGAAGACACAAAAGGGATTGTAAATGATATCGAGGTTTGCAACAATATCCTTAGCCGAACCTGGGGAGCCGGGATCTGGTTAATCTCGTATGAGAAAGGGGCCGGGAATGAACAGGATATACTTATCCATCACAACTTATTCTTCGAAACCGGACAGAGTTATAATATTCCGTATACCGGTGGAATAGTAAATGATGGTCTCAAAGGGACACAGGTATATAACAACGTCTTTGACGGAGCCAGAAACAATGCTTTCAGAAATCAAGAAGGGGGACAGGGTACAACAATAAGAGATAATATAATTACGGATATTATCCCCCATAAAGCAATACCTCAGTCCGGGACAGGGTATGGGATAGCTGATCTGGTCGGTGCGGACCTCTCAGTAAGTAACAACTGTTTTTTCAATAATCAAAATGGCGGCTTGTATCGAACTACTTCTTCTATTAATGATTTGATGGATCCCAAAACTCATACGAGTTCCTCCGGCTGGACCTGGACAGGTTTAACCTGGACCTGTGAAAAAGTTCCTCCGATGGATTTAGGGCAAATTGCCCCGGCAGAAACAAAAAATACAACAGATACGGACACACACGAATTTATTTCGATATTTAATATTCTCAGTCAGGAATTTACAACCACAGCCGTATATGAACAGATTAAGCCGTTGAAATATGGAGAGAATTGGCAGAATAAAGGGAAATTTACCGAAGCTACTCTTTCAATTGAAGGTTTCAAAGGCATTTCAGAAATAGATGGCATAGAATACATCAACGGAAGTGCAAAGGATAATGCAATAGTTCATTATGAAACACGGAACACAGCACTGCTGGGAGCAGGGCAGACTTCCGAATTGTCTTATGATGAAAACAATAACAATTTGACTGTTCTTCTCACAGTTAAAACATCATATTATGTCAAAAAATCCTCAGATATCCGAATAAAAGGGATCAGTATTTCAGTTCCTAGGATTAGTACGGAAAGTGAAACGGAGACATTCGATGCCACTTCTCCTGCTCCGGTACGGTTTCCAGAGATAATCAATCCTTCGGCTAACATTACTTATTATAATAATTCATATAATCCTCATACAACCGTCTATCTTAATAATATCCCGGGGATCGTAAAGGAAAATTTCCAGTATGATAGTTCAACTGCCACCCATTTTAAATTAATAGGTTGGAAAACCTCTAAAGCAAATGGTGTAGAATATACCAACTTTTCCAGTGTCAATACCTGGAAGTTTGAAGGAGAGCAGCTATCAGGTTCAGGCAACCAGCTCTATATTAAAGGGAAGTTCCGGCCCGGGAAATTGAATATAACAGTGACTACTCCCTATGACTCAATTGAAGTTACGGATTACACTTTTGTTGAGATTCCGGATGAAAGCAATTCAATCCTGAATCCCGAGCTGTGGGCTTTCATAGGGACCTTTTCGATTTTTGCTGTTTCAATTTATAGGAACGGAAAGAGAGTGATTCCTAAATGGTAAAAATTGTTTATGTTTTAATTTGTCTCTTCCTGTTATGTAACAGAGCATCAGCCAGTGATTATAGTGCAACGGATGCAGGCGCTGACATGGTAGCAAAAGGAATTCAAAAAGCACTTATCATAGCAGCCGACAGTATGTACGGGGCTTTTAATAATAATACAGACATAAATGAAAAATTCAGCACACCTCAAGGGGCTTTATTTAATTTCAGCACTCAGATTCCAGATCCTTATAATACTCCGGAAGTGAAAAAACTCTCAAAAAATTATCGTTATCTGGCAATTTTCTTCGTAATTCTTTTCATCTTAGGAGAATTTATGAATCGAAATCTTGCCAGGATGAAAGTAACGGAAAGCGTTTTTGGGAGTAAGGACCTGTCAACCTCCAGGTTCGTCGGAGGTATTACAATGTGCTTCATCGGCTTGTTTGCAAACTTTATTTTTATAGGAGCCTTGAAAGTAACGGAAGTGCTCAGCCAATATGCGATGTTCGGCGTAATGGACTCCATTGCCCCAAGTCCTGACAATGTTGTAACTTATCTGGGAATGGCTATCTGTGATTTTTGTATTATGATTTTTTTTATAATCAGATATTACATTATCGTGGCAGCTGCAATTGTTTGCACTGTTATTGCCGTCCTCTGGGTTCCGGAAACGACAAGAGAATTTGCACAGAAGACTACTGAAATGATAGTCCGGGTTCTGGCATTGCAGCCAGCTGCTGTTTTTGCAACCTCTGTAGGAATTCTTGGGTTAAAAAATATGCCAGCGATAGCTCAACCACTTGGGTACATTTGTTTGACAATATTTGTAATTTTAACTTGCTGGTATTTCCTTTTCGGAGACTTTAAAATAATTAAAAAAGGTGGAAAAATACTGATAAAGGCAGGTGGAATTTCATGAGCGGGACCCCTTATGACCCCCCGAAACTTCCAAAAACCATAACAAAAATACAGGAAGACGCGTATTTAGATTTCACAAGCTCCTTTACGTGGATTTTGATGGTTTTTATAGGGTTTGCGCTATTTATTATTCTCCAGATCGGAAGTGTACAAAGCAGTCTTTCCCAGGCTGTACTGGTTTTAATTCTCGTAATCTGGCTTATCATATGGTTAAAGTACTTCTCTACCTCTGAAAAGGTTGAAAAACAGCTCATTATGTACGGTTTTAAATGGACTACTATTAGAGGAAAAAACGTAATCAATAAATTTGAAGTCCCGGCTCAGTTCCTGGAGAAAATAGTGCCTATTGTAAAGATTTACGCAGGTGGTATTATCGAATTCAAAGGTAAAAAGTGGGGAATTTTAATGGAGACAAACCCGATAAGAATCTCGGATGAAGAACGTGCAGCCCATGAAAGGAAGATCGAAAAAGTTGTAAATGGCATACCTGCAAATACCCACTTTAAAACGATTGCCTGCAGTAGGCTGCAGCCTCGAAAACCGATTCAACAATATCTCCTGGAAGTTTCCAATAATACTAATGGAAAGAAGGCAACTGATCAGCATTTAGCAGGTATTTATACAAAAATTGCTGAAGACGGGACTCCAATTATTTCATGGAAATATTATGCGTTTCAAAGCCTGGGAGAACAGCCAAATCTAGAAGCTGCAAGAATCCAGTATGGAGCAGTTGTACCGGGGCTCCTGAAGAATATGAGAGCGGCAAGATTACAGCCTCGAGTTTATGAAGACCCAAATGAGATTGCAACAGCTTATAGAACGATGTTTTCGGAGATGGTGATATAGTTTGTCTTTATGGGGAAAATTGCAGGCTAAAAAAAGAGAGTTAATACTTAGATTCCGAAAATCAAAGGAAGAAGTTGAAAATAAAATCTGGTGGGATTCCTACTGTAAATTAATTTCGCCTTCCCGTATAGAAGTATTTGACACGAATTTGATTATTGACCAGAGAACCTATGTGCGTTGCCTTGTTGTGGGGCTTCCTAAAAAGAACGGAGAAGGATATCCCAGGGATATGACCAGTAAAGCAATAGAACGAATTCAGGAGCTTAGTTTCGATGGCTGCAAAGTAATGATCTCTCACGGCCTTATTCAGATCCCTAATGACGAAGCCCGAGAAAACCTTCAAAGGACATCGTTTGCTGTAAATGTTAATCAGGAACATGCAAGACAGGTAAACCCGGGAGGCTCAATGGATCTTGCACTAATGTGCAAAGGTGAGGATGTAGTTGCAAACTACCGCCAGGTTTATTTCAACTCCCAGAGGTCTTTTCATTCTTCTTTCATAATTACAATCATGGGAGGAGAAAAGGAAGTTTTCACAGCCGAGAGCTACATAATTTCAATTTTGAAATCCGAACTTATAGAGGTCCACATCCCGGCCGGACGTATGCTGGAAATGTTTTTATCTTCTCTTCCATTTCCGGTATCCGATTCTAAAGCCTGGGTCGAGGTTCGGAGTGATACTGCAGCGGTTCTTTGCACCTCAACAAACCTGAACAGCAGAACTGATGAAAAAGGGCTTTATTTTGGCAAAGACCTGAAAACTAACAACGAGATACTTATTGATCTTGATGTTCTCCCTGCAAAACATCTTACATTTTTAGGTTCTACAGGAGCAGGAAAAACTTTCTCATTCCTTGTTCTCCTTATGAGAATGCACGATATGTTGAATTCGAGAATAGTCTACACTACCCCAAAGGCCGATACAAGCACAGATTATAGGGCTGTAGCAGATTATTATGGGGAAGATGCCTGTATTGTAGATATAGGGCCAAACGGGAGCAATATAAATCCGCTGCAGATCCTTTTCGACAGCCAGAGCATGGGTAAAAGTCCCTACGCTTATGCAAAAGCATATGACAGGCATAAAGATCTTTTCATCAAATTTTGTTCTGTTTGGTTCGGTTCCGAATTTTCAAATGATATGGAGCCTTACCTTGATGAAACCCTTAATATGGTATATGAACAGGCAGGCATTCACAGGGACCGTCCGGAGACCTGGAACAATCCGTTTCCTGTTTTGAAGGATTTAAGGAGTATCTGGGAAAAAGATCTGAAAAACAGGGACCTGAGTATAAAACAAAAAATCGCAGAAATCCTCTTTAACAAAACATATCATGTCAGTGAAAAAGGCTCACTTAACTATATTAATAAACCAACAACAAACCTGGATTTGAGCAAGGATTTTATAATAGTTGACCTGTCCGATGTTCCTGAGCTCATTCAAGATGCCATGAATGTCTTAGTTACAGGAATGATAGGAAGCAGGTTTTCCACGGACAATGAAAAAGAAACGATTATAGCAGTAGATGAGGCTGCAGTTTACCTGCGAAATCCCGAACTTTCCCTGTTCATGTTGAAAACGCTTACACAAGGGCGTTCACACAGGGTATTCCTATGGCTCTCAACCCATCAACCCAGTGATTTCGCCAAAAATAAGGTTAAGGAAGAGTACAAAACTAACATGTTTATCAATATCGTGTTGGGGGCTAATCTTGAAAATTCAATAGACGACGTAAAAGATTATTTCAGCCTCACGGAAGAAGAAGCTGATATTTTGGTCAACTCCGAAGTAGGCGAAGGTCTTCTGATTGTAAAAAGCCAGAGAATACCTATAAGATTTGAACCGACTGCCCTGGAGATGGCTGTAATCAAAGGAAAATATAAAAATAAAAAACTGCCAAAAGGTAGCGATTATCTGGTTTTTCCGGATCTTCAATGGCTTGTTGATGAACAGAAGATAATCTTTTCAGACTGGACTGTCGGCGACCTTTCTTATCTTGTTAATGAAGGCTATGTGAAACATAAAGTACAGAGGATTGCAGAATCCGGTTATATGACGGCGTATCTGCCGGCTGGAATGATTGATGAGAAAGGCCTGTTAAGTATTTCTCGTTCAGGCAAACAAACCCTCGACCATTACAGCAGTGTGGTACAGTTGGCCGGGCTTCTCTGTCAGTACGGTTATGAGGATATTCGTATAAACCAGGATAAGGGGGTGGATGTAGAGGCGAAAATTAACGGCAAAACTATAGTTTTTGAGTATGAAATCGGCATATCTAACTCTATCGACCAGCTAGTTAAAAAGAAGGAATCTGCTCTCGAAAAATATGATATTGTCAGGTTTGTTTGCAGTTCGGTAGATGCAAAATTTATTGAAAAGGGTGTAGGAAGCCGATATATCCTGATAAGAGGACCGGAAGTGCGTGAATTCATAGAAACGCTTGAAACAAATCCACGACTCCAGACAAATGAAACGTTATTATGTACTTCTAAGGAAATTGAGGCGTTATGAATTCTTTTTTCTCGAAATTAGTTGACTTAATTAAAGACCTTTTTGTTAAACCCAATAATAAAGGGAATTATGTGGACACTATGTCTGGAAAAAATGAGAAAAAAATAGAAGACGTTGTGTTCACCAAGAATATTGTCTTCTTCTGGCGTAAATCAAGATTTTGTTTAACGAATAAGAAATTAACAGGCCAAATACCGAGCACCGTTTTATGGGTTATTCCTGCAGGGAAATATGAAATAGTCCACCCGGTGAAATCAATATCGTCCGTAGGTTGTAAAACTAAAGTTCATCATAAGAGATTTATTTTCGGAATTTTCCTCTTACTTTGTGCAGTGCTGATTCATTCTTTTGATTCGCTGGTCATTTATGGTGTACCTGCATCAATATTGTTACTTAACAGCTTTACTACTCAGTTTGAAGTTTTTACTAACACTGCAAGACCTCAAGATTTTGAAGTTTCAATTTTAGAACGAAATGAAATGAAGAATTTTGTAAAAAAAATAATAACTTTGATTACTGAATAATGAAAATTGCAACCATCTCGCATACTTAAAATCCGTATAAATGCTAATTTCCGTGCGCAAAACTTGGAACTTATTTTTACTTTGAAATCGATACAATCAGACGAGAAAAATTTCTTAACTAAAGACACTTCTCCAGCCTTTTAAAAGGACGGGTACTCTCTAATTTCAGCAGGTCACATGGAACATTGCTATGAGTTTTCCTTTGCTTTTGTTCCATAGTTTGATCGCTTTCGGAGTGCGAATGAGTTTTGCCTTGAGGTCCTTCTCCTCAAAAAACTTCCTCGCTTTTTTTGAGAGCTCAACATAACCTGTCTGGCCAGTTCCTATAATTATCTTCTCTGCTCCCTTTTCATAGATGTATTTCGCCTCTGCAAGCGAGATTTTATGGGATGTCCCATAGACTTTTTTCGAAAGCTTTTTCCTGCGCTTTTCTATCTGCCCACTCATGCGGATAAGGATATCATTCTCAAAAGTTTTCTCTTTGACCGTAATCGAACCGAAACTGGTTGAGTTTATCTTCGGCTTCATGGTTTTCTCTCCAAGTATTTACCCTCTTTGTTGCCTTTCTCCCGTTATCTGTTAATTTCTTTTCTTAATAACTCTTAATATCGCAGAATTAACACGTTTTTATAGATTAATAGGGCTTAGCACTTGATTAGAATACAAGTACAATAGGCACTATGGTTTAAAATTAGATTTAATAAAGATATTAATTTTTCAGTTAAACTGTGCAACTTTTATAAAAGTTGTTAAATTTTATTTATTAATATTTTAAGTTAAATTAATAAGTTCAAAGTAGATCAATTACAAGTACGAATGTTTATTTACGTCCAGGTCAGATAAATTACAATGAGTAACTCTAAGAGAAAAGACTTTCGAAGAGCGAATTTTAAAGGGGCTAACTTTCAAGAGGCTAACTTTCAAGAGGCTAACCTACAAGGAGCTGACCTTGAAATGGCGAAACTTCAAGTGGCCTCACTTTATGGAGCTGACATACAAGAGACCAATCTACAAGAGGCTAATCTCCAAGGAACTGATCTTATAGATGCAAAACTTGAAAAGGCCAACCTTCAAGGCGCTAACCTTATAGGGGCTAACCTTCAAGGAGCTGACCTTGAAAAAGCTAATCTTCAAGGGGCTAACCTTCAAGAAGCTGACCTCCAAGGAGCTGACCTTGAAAAGGCTAACCTCCAGGGTGCTAACCTCCAGGGAGCTAACCTCCAGGAGACGAATTATCAAATGGCTAATCTTCAAGAGGCTAATCTTCAAGAAGCTAACCTTATAAAAGCTAATCTTAATGGGGCTAACCTTCAAAGGGCTAACCTACGAGACGCTAACATACAGGAAGCTCAACTTAAGGAGTCTGACCTTAGAGAGGCTAAATTAGGAGGAGCTAACCTTGAAGGGGCTAAACTTAAAGAAGCTAAATTAGAAGGAGCAAACCTTGAAGGGGCTAAACTTATAAGTGCTAACCTTAAAGGTGCTAACCTTAAAGGTGCTAATCTTAAAAGTGCTAACCTTATAAAAGCTAATCTTAATGGGGCTAACCTTCAAAAAGCTAACCTGCAAGAAGCTAACCTTGTAAAGACCAACCTTAAGGATACTAACTTTAGAAAGGCTAACCTGAAAGGAGCTAAACTTAAAGAGGCAAAACTTAAAGGTGCTCAGCACTTATCAATTGACCAGCTTTCTAATGTAAAAACACTTTATAATGCAGAATTGGATGAAGAGCTTCTCAAACCATTAAAAGAGAAATACCCTAACCTTTTTGAAAAGCCAAAAGATGAATAACCGGGTATTTTGAAAACAACCTTAATCGATGACCATTGAAGTAGTTAAGATTTAATCAAGGGAAAACAAAATCTGTGCCCTCAAGCAGATGCGCCTCGTTTCCACTCATCAATTATTTCAAGCAGTTCAACAGGTCTTTCGGAAATGACCTCAACTTTTCCTTCATAGATCTCTCCGCTTGCCCCGTCCAGGCTGATCACGTCTCCTTCGAGAAACTCCTTTCCTCCTATGCTGCATTTACGGTCTCCGGGGTAAAGTTTAAGCTCCTGGCAATTGACAATGCAGACTTTTCCCAGCTGGCGGGCTACGACGGCTGCATGGGCAGTCCGGGCGCCGCTTGCGGTCAGGAGGCCTGCAGAAACATGGATCCCTGAAATGTCATCAGGTGAGGGTTTTTCCCGCACAAGGATTACAACTTCTGCCGCTCCTCCTGAAGCATAACTTTTTGCCTTCTCGCTACTGAACGCGATCTTTCCCACCGCAACCCCGGTTGAGGCAGAGTCGCCTTTTGCCAGAGGAGGTTTGTCAGTCCTGATTTTTTGTACTGAAATTGAATTCAGGTCTATTCCTTCCAGCTTTTCCAGAGCTTCATGTGGTGAAATCAGCCCTTCTTTTTCGAGGTCGACTGCGATCCTCAGGGCTGCCATCGGAGAACGTTTCCCACTGCGGCTCTGGAGGACGTAGAGTTTTCCTTCTTCGACGGTGAATTCGATATCTTGCATATCCTTGAAATTGGCTTCTAGCTTTTCCCCGATGCCTTCAAGCTCCATATAAACGGCAGGAAACGCGGTATTTAGCTCAATTCCTGAGGTTCTTGCCCTTGAGCCTGAGACCACGTCTTCTCCCTGAGCACCGAACCTGAAATCGATTACTGGCAGTTTTTCCCCGGTCCAGGGATTCCGGGTAAAAGCTATCCCTGCACCTGAGTCCATGCCCATATTTCCAAAGACCATAGCCTGTACCGTAACTGCTGTGCCTCGGACTCCCTTTACATTGTGGATTTCACGATAATCCCTTGCTCTCGGGCTCATCCAGGAGTCAAGCACAGCCCTGACCGCAAGCTCTAGTTGCTCATATGTACCATCCGGGAATGGCCTTCCGCTTTCTTCAGAGAAAAGCCTTTCATAGTCCCCCGCAAGTTTCCTCAGAGCCATGAAATCCAGTTCTTTTTCATCAGGGACTCCTGCAGCTTCCATTGCTGTGTTCAGGAGGCCCCGATAGAGGGAAGGATTGTTAGAAAATATCATTATTCCAAAATCCTCTATCAGCCTTACATATGAGTCCCAGGCAAATCTGGGATTTCCGGTCCTGGCAATGAGTGATCTGACTGTATCCCTGGAAAGCCCCACATTAAGCAAGGTTTCCATAGAGCCCGGCATGGAAACCGCAGCCCCGGACCTGACTGAAACCATCAGCGGAGGGGAGCCCCCAAGAACCTTTCCAGTCGCACCTTCAAGGAAGGAGATGCCCTGTCTTAAGAGATTGGGCACATCTTCTGGAAGTTGCCTGGAATTTTTAAAATAATCTTCACATACTGAGACGTTCAGGACAAAACCGGGAGGCACCGGGATATCCATCGAAGACATGGCTACAAGTACCGAAGCTTTGTCCCCGAAAGCTTCCTTAGGGGCGTATCCCCCCTTTCCGTTCCCGAATTCAAGCATACTTGCTCCCGTCCTTGCTTCAGTCACCTATTTTCATCTCCTTCGGTATTTTCGAGCGTTTAGTATTCCCCTCGGATTTCAGTATCCTTCCCAGACATGTACCTCAAAAGCCCGCTCCCGGATTGTAAAGGCTGAGAGCATCAGGGAATTTGAAGCTTCTTCTATTTTTCCTGCAAGGTCGCGGGCAAGCATGGATTCTTTGAAATCAGTGCTGTCCTCAAAAATTACCCTGTTTGCCTCCCTGAAAGCCTCGTCACAGGTCCTTTCCAGGCTAATGACCTGCGCTGCCGACCCGAAAAATGCCTGCATTTCATTAAGGGTATATATTCGGGTACTGCACTGATAAGCGTAAATCGTTTTCAGAAACTCTTGGCTGCTTTTCAGGACTATTCCTGCCATAGTTTCTAAACTTCCCAGAATCTTCCGGGATATAACAACCTGTGGGGTAAGAGAGGCGGAAAAGGCAGCATCCTCAAGGGCGTCAATAGCGTCGTCCATATGAGAGATCAGTTTTTCAAAGAGCCCTGCATTTTCGATCCTTTTTGAGATAGTCCTGACCCGATTTACAAACTCGTCTGCCTGGCTTTCCCAGCCTTTGGCTCTCTTTGAATTTCGGAGGACTAAATCCGGGTCTCCTTTATAAGCGATGTAGAGAAGGGAGTCGCGGACAACTCCTGCAGTTTCGACGATCAAAGACGCATGTTCCGAGCATATCTCCATAAGGTCCTGTTCTGCGGAGTGGAAACGTCTTAGAAGCTCAGCTCTGATCTCATCTTTGATGAGAAGGAGTGGTTCTTTGGCAAGCAGCCCCTTTGAAGCCCTCTGCAGGACCCACTGAAAATATTCGCTTGTCCTCTCCCTTCCTATTATCTGGTAGAGCGGCTCCCCGTAGGGAAGAGGTGCCCTGGAAGCAAGTTCAAGAGCACCGAAGATTAGCTGTTCTCCCCCTAGAATCAGGAATGCCCTGTGCCCGCATTCATTTTCGGCTGCCCATCGGAGTACTTTTATGCATTCTGCATTACGCATGAAGTTCCGGAGGCTTTTCCTGGCGCGGTTCCAGTCGATCAGAAAAACGATCTTGGAACCCAGAAAAGCCAGTAAGTTCTTTAGTCCTTCCCTGTCTTTTGCCCTGAAGCGCCCCACAGAAAGGTGGTAGAGCTTGTCCTCAAACTTCTCGCGGGCAGTCCTGGAGACAGTATCCTCCCAGGATATCCCTGTCCCCTCAAATAGGCTCTGGAAAAAAAGCAGTCTCTGCAAATGAACATCGGTATAGGTGACTGATGCCTCAAGCCCCCTGACATTGACCACAAGTACATGGGCTTCGGTCTCTCCGATATCGTTCTGGATTACGAGCTTGCCTGCCGTGCGGGTTGCGGTTGTCCCAAGTCCGGGATGCTCGAACTTTAAGGGAAAAGTTCTATTAATGCCCGACATGAAAGCAATTATCAGCTCCCTGTCCTCTGCACTCACCAGATAAACCTTCGCCCCGTCGATATCTTCAACAGCAAGTTCCTCTTGCATCCCGTTTAAGGCCTTATGGATATCCATCACCAGAATGTGAAGGCTGTCGCCCTTTTCTCTGTCCCCGGATGTCAATAACCTAATGAAATACCCCTTCAGGAGTCCGGTTTCTCCAGCTGGAAACCCTGTTTCAGGTTCGGTTACGGAGAGCTTTAAACCTTCCAGCCTTGCCTCGAATTCTGTTCCTTCAGTCCCTCCAGCCACAAGCAGAGGTTTCAGCATTTCGTCAATGCAGCTCCATATCCTTGAGAGTATTTCTTCGGTAAAAGGAATGGCGTAATTATCAGGCCCTTCTTTCAGGGCTTCGGAAACGACCCTATCAAGCTTTGCATCCTCCTCTTCAGCGTTTTCCCTTTCGGTCTTTAGGGAAGGAAATTCCATCTGGGGATTATCTGCCTTTTCCCTGGCAGTCTGAAGGAGAGTGAAGTAATATTTGATTCTGTCATTTGCAGCGAGCGCAGAGTTCACAAGACCGGGAAGGAGGAGCTCTTCTTCTCCAAGTTCCTTGACTATCGATCTTTTTTCAACCATACCCATCTCCGTTGGAAGCTCACAGCTTCAGATTTTGCTCTGAAACCGACAGTTCACAGACTAGAAAACTCCTTAACTGATAACCACGTGTCAACTTATGACATATTTATCATAACTTATACGGCTATGCTTTCTCGTCCAGTGTCATCAAGCGTTTTTTAATTATTTTTGTTAAAAGTTCATGTGGCGTCTAAATCTTAGTATTTTTAGGTTTTGTACTAACGTGAGCACATCGGATGCAAGTTCCTTTGGACTCCTTATTATCGAGTCAACAGTAATGTGTCGCATGAAATAGGATACAAATATTCAGAAGCATTCGACTCTTGAGGCTTGACTCGATATTATGTTATCCCAGTTTGTTTTTACGTAAGCCTTCAGTCTTCAGATTATCAGCAGCCATTTTCTACATTCTGAAGCGATGAATTTAAAATTGCTTTCTGTGTAGCAGAAAGAAGGCCTTCTGATAACCAATCCACCTTGACACGTTATCCTGAGCACCACAACTCAGTATATACTCATCTAGCTTTAGAATTTGCTATCTTTACCTCTAATTGCAAAGTAATAATCCAATTTAATTCTGAAAATCAGACTTGTATGAATGTCAACTCAGACCTAAGAAGTCTTGACTGGTTGGCTCATGAATGTCCACCTGCTTGCCACCGATTCCCTGTTTTGGTTGTATTTTTGTAAATTTATGTATCCACTTCTATAAAATGCTTTACTGATGTGAAAATGTACTGGTGTACGGAGGATGGATGAGTTCCCTATAACTGGAAAGAGAAAAAGACATAAGAAGCCAAGACTAATACCTGGTAATACCTTAAATATGCTTATGTTTTCAAAAATCGAATGTCTATACACCAGATGAGAATAGATTATCTTATCGACGCCCTACTAAGTAATTTTCCTAAAGCATTCCGACAAGTTTTCAGTTCCAATAAGTTCCTTATAAACCATTTACTATATATTGAACCATTTACTATATTGTAGTATATAAGACTCACGCAGTTGAATTGAAAAATCAATATCAGTAAACCTTCAACGTTATAGAAAGTAGCTTTAAATCACAACGTCTATTGCACCTGGTTTCTGACTTCAAGTGCTGAAGTCCTATATGTGCTAAAAGAATAGGTGGGGAAGACATGGAAATTGAATTAAAGTATCTAGTAATGGATGAAGGGGATTTTCAAGCTCTTGAAACATTATCTCAACTGGGAGATTATTCTCTCTCCGAAACTATAGTGCAACCTGTCGAAGATACTTTTTTGGATACTAAGAAAACCGCTTTAATGGCTGAGGGCTTTTATCTGCGGCTACGGAAAGAAATCGGAAAAGATGGACACTGGTTGACCATCAAAACCCTGGAAGGGTTTAAGGGTGGGGTGCACACGAGAGAAGAATATGCCTGTTTCCTACCGGAAGGGGCCTCTGTCTTTGAATGTCCCGATGCCAGAATCAGGGACATGATTTTAGAACTTAGTTTGGGCTTTGAATTGCTTCCATTCCTGGAACTTAAACAAAAAAGGATTGTACGCCAGGTGAAACTGGAGGAAAAGCACATAGCCGAACTTTCTCTTGACCGGGTAAGCCTTAATAGCGAAGGCGGAGAAAAACTCTACAGAGAACTTGAAATTGAACTGAAAAGTGAAGGGACCGATCAAGATTTGAAGGCTATCATGGAGTACTTGCTTGTAAATTACAACCTGGTAAGCGATCCACTTTCTAAATTCGAAAGAGCTCTTCTTTTACGAGAAAATCTACCGGAAAAAACCCTTTTGAGTTTCAGGGAAAGGGCTGTTTGCATGCAGCTCGCAGAACAGGGGAACTTATATGGTAAACAAGCCAGAATTCTCCTTTCACTTGATAAAGGCCTGAACACGGCCGAAATGAGCCTTCTCCTAAAAGTCCCCGAGCCAGAGATTGAAGCGCTGTGCTCCAGGTTTGAGAAAGAAAGACTTTCCGTCTTCCCTTTTAGCTCTGACAAAAAGAGATCCAGAGAATTTTATTTCCAGGCTGGGAGTAACGCCCCGGGCATAAACTGGGAAAATATCGACATGAAGAAGTGGACCCTAAAAGCCCTGTTGGACTTCTATGAGGTAAATGAAGAAAGGGCAGAGCAGATCAGGACTAATGCATACATAGTTTTCGATGGGCTAATACCTAATAATGGGCTTGGGAATTAAGAGAGAGAAATACTGGGCATTTCAGCTTTACTGCAGGATATCGGAAGTTCAGTTTCCCAAAAAGAAAAAACCAGGATGGGTAAGGAAATCCTCCTTACTCATCCTCTGGAAGGGCTAAAACTCCACGAACTCAGGATGCTTACCCTCATATTGGATCTCCAGTCCGCCAGCGCCCGTAAGAGGGATCTTTCTGCAGTTTTGAAAGGATCAAACTTCAGGTTACCTCCTGAATACGAGAACAAAGCCCTTACTCTAGCCTCTTTGATCAGGCTTGTTGATCTCCCTGGAATAGGATCTTGGAAATTTTTTCCAGAAAGGATCAGGCAAGTTGAAGGAGCAGTTGAGATTGACATATGTGGGCAGAAAACGAAAAAAGCTGCAAAAAAGGCGGAGCAAAAAAGCGAACTATGGGAATACCTTTTCGGCACAAATCTGCAGTTTAAACCATGCAAAGAGTCGGAAGAAGGCGGTCTTGTCGAAAAAAAGACAGAGAATACCGAGGAAGTAAATGAAATAAAGGATGAAAAGAAAAAAAAGAAACATGACCTGAAATTTGCAGTCTTGCCAGAAAATCCTATGGCACTGGTGGCCTGGAGAGTTTTTTCCCAACAGTTTGCCAAAATGCTTGCCCATGAGAAAGAAGCTCGGAAAGGAAAAGATATAGAAGCCGTGCATGATATGAGGGTTGCAGTCCGCAGGATGAGGGCTGCTGGAAAAGTCTTTGAAGCTTATTTGGATTCAGAAAAGCTTGAACCCCATATCAATGGGCTCAAAAGGACCCTCGGAGCAGTCGGGGAAGTCAGGGATCTGGATGTTTTTCAGGAAAAAGTAGAAGAGTATATTAAAAAACTTTCCTCTGAACATGAACATGATCTTGATCCCCTACTTGCAGTG
>JAUPKV010000163.1 GCA_030837265.1 Methanobacteriota archaeon | reverse complement strand
AACTTTCCTTTTTGATTATATGCGCTCCTGAATCCAAACACGCATATAGCTAATTTAGGGGAAATCAAAGCATATACCATAACCGACGGGAATTTTTTGTGGACATTTACATAGAAGAAGATGGTCTGAAATTTTGGGCCAAATATATGATAGTAAAATTAAACATAATTTTTGTTCTTCTGTTTCTTGAGAAATGAGCTCCGAAATTTTGAGACAAAA
This sequence comes from Methanobacteriota archaeon, assembly GCA_030837265.1. Next base: position 3,607 of record JAUPKV010000163.1, on the reverse strand, counting down.
TAAACTAAAATGTTGAAAAAACCTATAGTTAGAATTAGAGGAGAAAAATCGATAAAAAAACAAAATAAAGAAAAATTAAGATTCTATCAGTAACAGAATTTTTTAATTAAATAAGTCCTAAGTTTAAAATAAACTAGCTCAAAGAGAGCAGAACAAACTTAAGATATGAAGGCAAAATAAGTTTTAAAACCCTGATATGGAATGAATTCCAAAACTTTAAATATAACATAATTTCAACAATTTGAGATAACTTAATTTCGGCTTATTCTCAGGTTTGCTATTTTAGGACTTTAATATTATTTTTTAATAATCCTATTATTTAGATAAAGCCATTTAAAAATTTCAACGCTATTATTAAACTCTCTAAACCCACTTAGGATATTTTCTCATGTTGTAGGGCTATTGTTTTCTCAGGAGCAGAGGCGATTGATATCTTTTCAATTAGTTTTTTAAATTTGTATCAAACAATAAAAATTATATGAAACGAGACAAGTTGTGTTTTAAATTATTCATCCATATTCTTTTATATAAATGGGGCTATTGACAATAGAAAATATTCTGTGAAATTTCCTTTATTTCTAGCCCTCCAGGGCCAAATTGGAACTCGAGTCTTTATTCGCCTATATGCGGACCGCATAGTGTCGTTTGACATAATAACTAACCGAAAAATGAGATAGAAGTGGTTTTGAATGCAGTCTGATTTAATTGATATTGTATTTCGTTCACAGAAAAGACGAGATCTCCTCTTGCTCGTGGGAGAGAGACCCAGAACAATGGAAGAAATTAAGGTATTGCTTGATGTATCTCCCATTGCTATCTTGCCTCATCTAAAAAAGCTTACTGATTGTAGCCTTGTTACACAAAAAAAAGGCAACTACGAATTGACAGATATGGGAGATCAAGTATTTAAAAAAGTTCAATCTCTTGTCAGTGTCCTTCTTTTGTTAGAAAGAGATAATTACTGGACCGAGCATGACCTGAGCGGAATTCCCCAGTACCTGCTTGACAGGATTGGAGATCTAAGGGACTGCAATCTGGTAGAAAGAGATCCCAGCCAGATTTTCGAACCAAATAAAGAGTTTTTAAACTTATTTTCGTCTTCCAAACATATTATGGCATTTTCATCTATATACAGACCTGAATTCCTTTTCCTTTATTCGGAGTCAGGAAGGCTAAAATCAGGAGCTACTCTCATTTTCACGGAGTCTGTGCTCGAAAAGATTCTGCAAAACCACCAGAAAAAGATAAAGAAAAATTCTAGTGTGCAGAATACCGAATTGTTTGTCTGTAATGATGGAGTAAAATTAGCTGAGCTTATTTTGTCAGATTGTGGGATGATGATTTCCCTCTTTGACAGTAACGGGAGATTTTATCACGACTATATTTATTGTGCAGAGTCACAGGCCATTTCCTGGGCTACAGAGCTTTTTGAGTTTTATAAATCCCGATCCTGGCAGGTTGGCTGTAAAGCTGTTAATAAAAATTTGGTTTATACATCCGAAAGCGGAGATGTCTCAAATATCCCTCTACTCATCCTTCCGTAATGTAAGTAAGTAACAAAAAATGAGAATAAGTTTCCTTTAATTCTATACAGAAATCGGAGCCATTCCGGAGGCCAGTTAAATGGGTACGGATCTTCAGTTAATTGATACAATTTTTTTTTCGGACAAAAGAAAGAATTTACTTTTACTGCTCAAGGACGGGCCAAAGACAATTGAGGAAATCAAGACAAAGCTAGAAGTAAGTTCCAGCCCCATAATGGCCCAAATCCGTGTGCTACAAAAAGATGAGTTGATCGTGCAAAAACGAGATGTTTATGAACTCTCCGTAAAAGGGAAGCTTATCATTCCCAAGATGGAGCCTCTTCTTTCAACTTTTCAGGTTTTTGATGAGAACTATGACTACTGGGCAAGGCAGGACTTAAGCACACTCCCCCCTCACCTGTTGGACCGAATTGGAGAATTTAAGAACTGTAAAGAGATTATACCAGAGAGGACGCACATTTTTGATTACCCCCCTGAGATAATAGACCCTTTGCAGAGATCCAGAACAGTTATGGAAGTTTCTTCTTTTTTCCGTCCCGGATATCCGCACCTCTACCTGAACCTTGCAAAAAAAGGAATCGAAGTTTCTCTTGTTCTCGAAAGGCCAATATACACAAAACTGATTTCCGACTACAGGAAAGAGGTAGAGGAGTTCATAAATATGAAGAATACTCGCCTCTTTGTATGTGACAATAGAATTGAACTGGCATCAAGCATTGTTACCGACCACTTTGTTTCTTTATCCCTGGTCTCAAAAGATGGAAGGTACTATAATCACGAAATGGTTAGTTTTGAGAAAAGCGCCATTTCCTGGGGACAGGAACTTTTCAGTTATTATATGGAAATGTCTGAGCAGATTCAATAAGTTTGAATTTTTTCATCTCTAAAACTTGAAATAGCCTTATTTACAGCTTTCATAACATGATAAAAGTCGGCTTTTCAGCTGTTGTTGACAAAAATACCGAAATCCTTGTTCTTGGATCCCTTCCCGGGGACGTATCTCTCAGGAAGCACCAGTACTACGGGCATCCTGGAAACGATTTTTGGAGGCTGCTGGGCCGTGCGATAGACGAAAACCTCCAGGATATGGATTACGGCAACAGGCTCGAAACCCTGAAACGTCACAGGATAGGAATCTGGGATGTCTTTAAAGCCGGAAACAGAGAAGGAAGCGAGGACTCGAAGATAAAGGATGAAGAAGTAAACCAATTTTCAATATTGAAAGAGATGACCCCAAAGTTAAGACTGGTCTGTTTTAACGGCAAAAAATCAGGAAAATATGAGCCAATTCTAAGGAAAATGGGATACAAGACAAGAGTACTTCCATCCTCAAGCGGAGCAAACAGGCGATTTATAGAAAGAAGGGAGTTAGAATGGGAAGCGGCTTTCAAGAACTGAATGGGAAGCGGCTTTCAAGAACTAAAAGAAATCTTTTGATCAACCCCTCTCTTTCCCCCAATTTAAATTCTTTATATTCGAAATTTGTTTATAGAATGTTCCTGAAAAAACATTAAAACTTTTTCTTTATTCAGTCGTTTTCTATTTGTATTCTCAGTTTTTTTACTCGCTTATATTATTAAGTCTCTTCACATTTTATGGCTTGTGTAGGGCACGCTTCTTCACAGGCTCCACAATCAACACATTCTTCTTCATTTACAACCGCACAACCTGCATCCTCGTCAATAACAATTGCTTCGGAAGGACATTCTTCGATACAGGTTCCACAGGCAGTACATTCTTCTTTGTTTACTTTTGCTGGCATATCTTAAGCTCCTCATTCTTTTGTTAGTAGTGGAATCAGAGTCAGTCTGAATCCATTTTTATTTATGTCAGTATATAATATATAAACCTGCTTTTAATCTTGCTTCATTTTATTACGATACACCTTTTAGTTTCCTTAACTAACTGAGATATTGTTTAATTTCCTTAGTCTCCAATGATCTTATCTTTATCCAGCCTATCCAAAATTTCAAAAAGCTTTCTTTTTCGCTTATTAATCTCCTTTGTATCTTTTAGATATATTTCCCAGTCTTTCTTTTTTCCTGCAACTTCCAATGTCTTTT
>JAUPKV010000162.1 GCA_030837265.1 Methanobacteriota archaeon | reverse complement strand
CAAGCTTTCTCTATTTGTGAGAATCTATTTTCGATATATGGAAATCAATAAGTATAAGGAGAAATGTCTAAGGTTGTTTAATTGTATCTTCCTCAAAATGGAGGCTTTCAAAGTTTTTCTTAGAGTATTTATTTTTTGGGTTTCCTCTCTTATATCGGGACTGTTCATAAATGTATAAGTCATTGTAGGGACTTAAGTATCTGGCAATACGAAGTAATTCTTAAATTTAAGGTAAACCGAGAATGATAGCTTTTACCTTCTCTTTACCAATGTATCGATCGTATTTTCTGCAGACCCTGAGTAAAAGAATTAGTGTACAATAGTATATGAAGCGAAAATCTTTTTCATTTCATTGTGTTAGCATTTCATGGACTAGTAAAAATAATCTTACCTTCAATAAAAAAGTCGGCAATATATAAATATATTAAACTTTCCCCTCATTTATTTGAAATGTTTTTTATTCTTACGGATTGATCTATTCCGAGATTTCCGAGCCACTTTAAATTTAATCATGATTTCTATTTCGCTCTCCTGTTTTGCTTTGTTTATATAAATCATGAAATGTGATTCAGTGATAGAAATTAATAAAGATAATTAATCTCTAAGCATCGGGAATTTTCCGATTATGAGAAACTAATTTCGATATATGAAAAACGATAAGTATAAGGAGAAATGTCTAGGGTTGTTTAACTATCTCTTCCTTTATAAGGGTCTTTCAAGGTTTCTTTCAAAATACTTATAATTTGAATCAATCCCTAGATGTTATACGATTCTGAACATACAGTCCAGAGATAATTTGTGATAAATATTTTCGATAAGTATTTCTATAATTATGCTTAAGATGTTTCGAGTTAAATGCAAGCGTTATTTTCGCGTCAGGTAAAACATGAAAAGTAGCGGTGAGGGCAAGTAAAAAATGATATTCAGTTCAGTTTCATTTATTCAAAACGTTATGCTTACAAGCAATTTCCTTGTTCCGTTAATAATAACTGCGGTCTCAATGCCGTACTTTATTCGGAAGCTGACCGAAAATAATATTGTAGCAAAGGATGTTTACAAAAAAGGCTTGCCAACTGTAGCAGACCGCGGAGGAACTGCAATTCTGTTGATTGCAATGCTTTCCCTTTCTATGAACTCTCTCTTTTTCAAGTTCACGTCCACAAATTATGTTGTAATGATTGTTATTGCACTCTTCGGGCTATTTGGTGTTCTTGATGATATGGTCAATATTGGAAGGTCATCCAAGTTTTTGATCATGTATTACTGTTCTTATCCGCTCATCCAGTATGCGACTCATACAGCGGTTACTCTTCCAAATATTGGAAATATCGAGCTCGGGATAATCTACCTGCAGTTAATCGTCCCTACCTATGTGCTGGTCGCATCAAATCTTGTTAACATGCATTCAGGATTTAACGGACTTTCTTCAGGATTAGCCATAATTGTTCTGGTTTCGTTGATTATAAAGTCGGTCCTCGTTAACGATGTTGAGAACATAATTTCTGTTGTAGCTATCACCGGAGCCACTCTCGGATTTTATTTCTACGAGAGATACCCTGCCAGGATTTTCTGGGGAAATGTCGGGTCATTGACTGTAGGAGCTGCAATCGGTGCTATAATTGTTATCCAGGGTTTCATTATAAGCGGCTTCATTATGCTTATTCCGCACACTGTTAATTTCCTTATGTACGTTTACTGGATAATAAAAAAGTATCCTCACGTTAAATTTGGGGAAATTAGGGAAGATGGTACTCTAAAAGTTCCCAATAATCTTACTTTGAAATGGATTCTGCCTTACCGCTACAGGTTAACTGAAAAACAGGCTACTTATGCAATGTTCTTGTTGACTTCTGTTTTCTGCATTGCAGGTATTTTACTTCCTGGAAGACTGTGAATGGTTAAAAAAGAAAAGTTGAAGAGTCTAAGAAACTTGAAAAATTTGGAGAACTTGAATAATTTCAAAAAATGAAATTGAAGTGTCTGAAGAATTGAATCTTCAGAACTCAGCCCAGAAGGCTTTCAATCAGTGTCTCCAGCATTCCTTTTGATTTTTTCGGCGCGGAAACTGTAATACTTGTATTTACCAGACTTACATTCACAGGCATTGATTTGGAGTCGCCTATAGTTACATTTTTCAGGCAGACCTGCGAAGTACCCTTCACTTTAGGGTTTGAAGCTAGAGTGATAGTTGCAAAGGTCCCAGGGGTTGAAACACTGGAGCTACCAAGAATACAACCATATACGTTTTTAAGCGATCCGGTGCCTGCCTGACCAGGGATGAAAAGTGTGCTCTGGCCGCTCTGGCTGAACAAATTGCCTTCGGTTACACTCGCCACTTGGAATAATGAACCATCATATTCAAGGTCAAACTGCATGCCTGAGATCTGCGTATCCGGGGTTACGATTACATCCACTGTGATGTTTTCCCCTGCATAGACGCTTTTTGATGACGGCTGAAGCGTTACTTTTGATGCTGCTGCTGCCGTTGAACTTAAAAAGGCAAGAATCGCGATTAATGCAATTAAGCTAACGATAATTTTTCT
>JAUPKV010000161.1 GCA_030837265.1 Methanobacteriota archaeon | reverse complement strand
GTAATCGTATGGATCTTTAATCGTACATAACAACTCCTGAAATATTTTTATTTTTTATATACAATTCATCGGATAAATAAGGTAAGGTATAAGTCAGGTCACAATTAGACATTTTTATGAGTAAGACTTATATAATTTGTCTGTCTAGTATAAACATTAAAATTAAAGAGGCATATAATCTGTTATTAAAAACTAATTTCTGTTTTTAATCAAAGAGTTATATATAATCTTATTTTTAAACTATCGACTATCCGCTGTAAGCGGAGGTGAAAAGAAAATGGCTTTTAATGACAGAGGAAGCTCCTTCAGGGGAAGAGACAACAGCCGTGGAGGTTTCGGAGGCCCGAAGGAAATGCATAATGCTACATGTTCAGATTGCGGTGCAGAGACTCAGGTACCTTTCAAACCTGACCCCGAAAGACCGGTTTATTGTAGAGAGTGTCTTCCGAACCACAGGAAACCCAGAGAGAACCGCTATTAATAATTGACTTTATTCAATTATATTCGCGTGGAAAATCTTACATGGACTTGTCCTTTTTGCCTGCATTAGCGGTCAAATGGACTACTCTTTTTACTGCCACATAATCAAGTATTCATTCAAGTTTTCTCAGATTAATTGTTTTCACAGGAAAATTTATATTATTAAAGCCCTATTTAGATCACTAGAAAATAAAGAGATGTATAATCTGTTATTAAAAACTCACTTTTGTTTTTAAATAATAAACTTTATACAATCTTGTTTTTGCTCTATAATTACCCGCTAAGCGGAGGTGAAACAAAATGGGTTTTAATGACAGAGGAGCTTCTTCCAGAGGCAGAGACAGCAACCGCGGAAGCAGAGACAACAACCGTGGAGGCAGCAGGGACAGTAACCGCGGAGGATTCAGAGGCGGTAACAGCGGCCCCAGGGAAATGCATAAAGTAACTTGTTCTGACTGTGGTGTTGAAACTGAAGTACCGTTCAAACCTACAGAAGGACGACCTGTTTATTGTAGAGATTGCCTTCCTAACCACAGGAGGTTCTAATAATAATCTGAATTGAGTGTTATAATCGTATATTTCGGATTAACACTCAATCACTTTCATATTTTTAGTTCTCTTCGCTTTTCGCTTTTTTGTGGCCACAAAGGAAATATAAAATTAAATTAATACTATAAAAACCAATCGTGAAAAATATAATATTCAAATCAGCATCTGACAGTATAGGAGGAATTAATTTAGCTAATTATAGAAGCACTGTTAGAAAGAAACAAGCTGCCGGATCTTCCAGGTCAGTAGGCTCAGGAACCCTTTCCGAGGAGGTAACGAGGGTACGAACTCCCCGGAAAGACAAAAATGAAGTTCTTGCAACCGTATCAAGTTTGCACGGCTCTAAAAGAGTCACTCTACAATGCCTGGACGGTGTAGTCCGAATGGGTCGTATTCCCGGTTCTAAAAGTAAGAAAATGTGGATTCACGAAGGTGATGTTGTCATAGCCAATCCCTGGGAAATTCAGGACTCAAAAGCCGATGTAACCTGGAAATACACAAGACCTCAGGTTGAATGGCTTGAAAGAAAAGGATACCTTCGTTAAGAATATAAATAAACTTAAGCTTTTAATATAATTTGATAGTTTAAAAATTATTTTAAACTATAATGTTCTCTTATTTGAGAAATATACTCATTTTACCAGGAATTTTAATTTTCTATCTTTTCCAAATTCTTCTCCATAATATTACAAGATATTTCCTTCAGTTCTATCGAAAACGTTTCATAATTTACTGAATAATCTATAGGGCATTCAATAACTACAACTGCATTCAGGGCAAATGCACTCTCTACAATTTCTGCAAGATTGTCCCCCTCTTTGACTTTTATGCCAACAGCCCCGAAACTCTCTGCAAAGAGAGAAAAATCAGGATTGCCAAAGTCCAGCCCGAAGTCCTTGAAATGCAGAGCCTTCTGCTCCCACTTAATAAAACCAAAGGCATTATCATTTAGAATAAGAACGACTATAGGAATTCCATAGCGTATCGCAGTTTCAAGCTCCTGGCAGTTCATCATAAAGCCCCCATCTCCGCAAATAGCAAGCACGTGGCGTTCCGGATAAAGAAGTTTTGCAGCGATTCCTGCAGGTAGCCCTCCTCCCATGCTTGCAAGGGCGTTGTCTAAGAGTATGGTGTTTGGGGCATATGTTTTGTAAAGTCGTGAGAACCACAGTTTATAAATCCCATTATCCAGCGTAATTATATCATCTCTCCCAAGTGCTTTTCGGACACTATGCACTACTGACTGCGGGAGCGGAGGGTATTTTTCCTTGGGAGCAGCATTTATTTTTTCCTCGATGAATAGTCTGATATTCTCAAAGAAGGGAAATTCCCTTTTGTCCTTGATACCTGCAGCAAGTGCTCTTATTGAAGAGGCAATATCACCTATTACCTCAATTGTGGGGTTAAAGTATCTGTCAGGTTCCGATTCTACAAAATCAATATTTATAATTTTTTTATCCAGTCGTTTATTCCAAAGATAAGGAGGATATTCGACTATGTTGTAACCAACCGTTATAATAAGGTCCGCCCCATCTATTCCACAGTTTACATAGTCTCTTGCATGAATCCCCGTAGCAAAAAGGCTGTAAATACAATCATCAGGAACTACACCTTTCCCCATCTGGGTATGTACCAGGTAGATTCCTGTTTTTCCGGTAAAATATTCCAGCTCTTCAGTAATCTCTTTCCGGTTAGCTCCTGAAGAAACGATAATCAGAGGGTTTTTAGCCTCACGGATCATAGTCGCAGCTTCGTTCACAGCCTCAGGATCAGGGGAAGGATTCCTGATCTCGCTTCTCTTTTGTACAACTGCATCGGTTTCGTCCTCAGCCACATCTTCAGGAAGTTCTATATGTACAGCTCCTGGCCTTTCAGCTTCAGCATGTTTGAAAGCATTTCGAATTACTGTAGGAATCATTCCCGGATCAGTAATTGATACCGCTTTTTTGCAGAGTGGTTCCATCATTCTAACTACATCTACAAGCTGGAAGCGTCCCTGCCAGTTGTCAATCAGAGCCTTTTGCCCGGATATGGAGATAAGGGGAGCACCAATTAGTTGAGCCTGGGCAACGCCGGTGACCAGGTTAGTTGCTCCGGGTCCGAGTGTTGAAAAACAGACTCCAGCTTTTCCTATCAACCTTCCGTAGGTTGCAGCCATAAACGCTGCAGCCTGCTCATGCCTTGTTACTATTAATTTGATTCTGGAAGTCCGTAACGATTCAAGAAAATCCAGGTTTTCTTCGCCCGGAAGGCCGAAAATATATTCGATTCCTTCTTCTTCAAGCTGGGCAACAAAAAGATCGGAAGCTTTCATAAAACGAATAAGTAATTTTATACTTATTAATACTTATTTAATTAAATCATTATGAACCACAGCATTTTCATACTGTGCCAGGTTTAGGATTAATATGAAACATGGACGAGCGAGTTTGGGAGTGGGGGGTATAGATAAAAAAAGTATCTATTTCTCGCTCGCCCAATTCCTATAAGTATCCAGGTTTATTTATACTTTTTCAAATAATAAAGTATATTCAACAGTTTGTAATTAAAATCAATTTTGGGAATCATTTTTAAAATTTAATCAAATAAATATTATGTTTATTTAATATTTTATAATGTTTTAAGCCTAAAAATAAAGAATTAAGAAGCTTTAAATCTTCTTTTTATTTTTATAAAATATAATAAAAATAAGTATGTTTATATGATAATTTCCCCTGTGATTTTTGGTTGTGGGTGTTCCCAGACCAAAGAAAGAAAAAAGCAGGAGGGAAATTTATGAAAAATGATGGAAAGTCTATAAGGAAAATAACATTATCTATTTTCACCACATTAATGATATTGACTTTATTGTCTGCAGGAGCCTCTGCATCAATTAAAGTATATAAGACTCCTCTTGACGCAACAAATCCTCCCGGGACACAACGTCTATCCTGCCCCTGCGGGCAAAATCGTATTGATTACACGGCAGTAGCCGCTTCTTCAACTGATCCGCGAGTAGTAAAATTTGTGGATCAATCAAAAAGTAAAGAGTCCTTTATCAGATGGGACTTTGGAGATGGAACCTCTCTCCAGGGAACAAAAATTACTACATCACTAAAATATCCGGTACACAAGTTTGCAAAGACTGGTTATTACATAAGCTGCTTGTCCATTAAGTGTGCTGGCTGTGGCAAAAACATGTGGGTTCATAAGACTATAATTATCAAATAGAATTGGAAAAATTCCAATTTTTTTCTAAGTAAATCTTTCATGTTCTCTGGAATGTGAAGACCTTAGATAATGATTTTTTTCACCTTGGAGGTTCTATTAGCCACAATGGGTTACCATACAGGTCCACGATCTGAGCCTGGATACCATAAGGCGCTTCTCCGGGCTCCTTTACGATCGTTACGCCCTTCAATCTTAATTCGTCGCAAGTCTTCTTGCAGTCGTCGACTTTAAACATCAGAGAGGGGGTTTTACCAATAAGTTCGTTTTCCCACTTTGATTCTGCATCTCCCTGCATTGAAGCAATAGGTTTATGGAGAATTATTTCCGTACCCTGCCCTTTTGGAGCTACGGATAAAAAGCGCCATCCCGGAAAAAGACTAATATCGGTGACTTTTACAAAGCCGAGTTTATTCGTGTAAAAGTTAAGTGCTTCATCATAGTCTTTAACGAATATCATTACATGCGTCATGTTTTCTATCATATATACACCTGGATAGTTCTGTTGATATAAGACCCCGAAGTATTTTCTGTTAGTTTTAAACTTATATATTGTTCCCCTTCTAATGACTGCAAAGAACCGTTTTAAAATATCTTAAAATAATGTAACTTAATTTTGTTACTTGTGAACAATAGATCGTTAAAAATCCATACCTTTCGAGCATCAATTAGCTATGACGCTAGACATAGCTTTTATATTTATAGCTTTTATATTTACTACTTAAACTCTCACATTCACTCTCTTGATTACCTGATCTCACGCATTTGGAAGGAAATGATATGTATTTGTATC
>JAUPKV010000160.1 GCA_030837265.1 Methanobacteriota archaeon | reverse complement strand
TCTGTAACCGTTCGAATCCGAGTAGCATACATCGACAACGTCATCTCCCAACCAGTCACCCGCTCGTTTAACAGCAGTGGCACAGTATCCTTATCTAACGATGAACTGTTGGCGCTGTATCCCTCCCAGAGCATCATATGGTCAGTTATAGTTGACGCAAAAACCGACACCGCAACCACAGATGCAGCCGTGACTGTAAGCGGCTACGGGACAACAGCGTAAAATCTACTTTCAGCTGGACTGTCTCCCACTCATATTTGGATCCTATTAGGGGTTCTATGCACAAACTATAGAGGGGTAGAGTGTAGAGAGCCTATTTGGATCCTAATATCTGATCTATGCACTGCACCTATAGAGGGGGTCCCTGTGCTTTTAGCTGCTTTATATAAGGGGAGGGGGGCCTCGGCAGAGCAACAAACCATAAACTGGGTGCTATCGTTAGTTGTTATCGGGAAATACTGCTCGCGTCAAAGGAGCACACAAAACCTATCCTATACCTTTACCACTCCAATTCAGGGCCACAAACGACTCAAGCAATTTTAGATAACGTCAAAGAGGACAAGAAGCTACAACTGCATTAACATGTTAACAACAGCCAACTACAGCAAACTTTACTTAAAGCACATTGAAAACAAGAAAACGCTTAATAACACGAACAAGCGCTAGTTCATGTAGCTAATTCTTAGTTTTTTAAGGTGGTGAAAGACAACCATGAATAAAGATCAAGCAATCGGAGGAGTAATTCTACTTGTCTGCCTTATTGTTGCAGTAGGTTACCTTGTAACCTTGTTTTATCCTAACTGGCTAGTAGGTATCGGTTTTTTAGGAAGCGCTGTTAACGTCCAATTTTGGATTATAGCTGTCCCCGTCTTCATAGGTTTCACAGCAATTCTCTTCATTGGTGCATGGATCGGCTGGACAATGGCAACGACACCTCCGCCAAAGCCAATTGAAGAAATCACGGCAGAACCGGAAACTACAGCTAAATAAAATCTTTTTTTAAATCGGCTTTTTTTTCTCTTTTATCATTTTTTAAAAAACCCATCTTCGGATTCATTCTATTCGTCTCTTGATAACTAAGCGTTTGATACTAGGCCAAGCTATGCTTTAAGAAGGTCTTGCGGTTCTTTGATTATAGGTGAAAAGGCTTCCCTTTCTGTATGTCTTTTTAGGGTTGAATTATATGGCGATAAAACATGAATTAGGTGGGAATCTTGGGCTCGTCATAATTGGTGCTGCCGCTTTGTTGAGTTTTATAACCGCTTACATGATGCTTCAGGGCAACTCTGCTTCCTGGATATTTCTAGCATTAACTATTCTTTCTCTTCTCCTACTATTCTATTTTGTTTCAATAACCGCCGTTATCCGCTATATATCAAAAGTCTGCACTCGAATGCTTAATACCTGCTTTAACAAAAAGAACACGCTGTCACTAACAACTCAGCAAAGTAATCAAATTAATTCTATAACTGTTTGTTTCAGAGTGCTGTAGCAATCCCTTATATCCCCACGCAAAATAGTCTTTACTGTCCAAGAATAGGCTAAGTTAAGGAGCCAGCGGCTATTAACATGACTTGTCGCTGTCTATTTTACTCCGAACTTAAACAACGGATCTCTTTTTTAGGCGTGATACAATGAGCAGTAAAGCCAGCGACATAGCAAAAATCTCTACAAAAAACGGTTTCCATTACCTATGGGGCTTAGTCGTCTCTACCGTAGTATCCTCTTTAGGTGTAATAGTAATCGCAAGAATGCTAGGCGCTGACTTATACGGCTTATACAGCATCGCCTTTATGGTTCCTAACCTCATAATGATTTTCAGAGATTGGGGCATCAACTTCGCCATTGTAAAATTTTCAGCTCAATACCGCGCGGAAGAGAGAAAAAGCGAAATTAAAAGCATAATCATTTCTGGTGTTCTCTTTGAACTACTCTTTGGCTTAGTTCTAATGCTGGTTAGTATCACAATCTCAGATTATGTAGCGGTTTCAATGTATAACCGTCCAGCTCTGGCGCCATTAATGCAGCTTGCCTCTCTTTCTATTCTAACCAGCGGAATAATCAGCGCAGCAACAGGTGTCTTCACCGGGTTTGAAAGAATGGCCCTCAACAGTGTCATGATAGTCTGCCAAGCAATAATTAAGACGTTAGCAATAATTGGACTAATTTTTGTTGGCTTAAGTACCTCTGGTGCAGTCATGGGCGCCATTATGGGTTCCTTATTTGCAGGAATTGTCGGAGCGATCCTAATCCGTTTGATCTACGTTGAATTACACAAAAACTCAAGCAATAAGCTTCAAATAAAGAAGTACTTGCTTGAAATGCTAAAATACGCTACTCCCTTATCGATTTCATTGATAATAACTGGCTTTCTACTGCAGTACTACTCCTGCCTTTTACCCATTTACTACTCTGATAACGTGGCAGTAGCCAACTATTCGATCGCTCAAAACTTTGTGGTTTTAATTGGTTTTTTTGCTGTGCCTATAACAACGGTGCTTTTTCCAGCTTTCTCAAAACTTAACGCTCAAAAAGATAAAGAGGCTCTGAAGAATGTCTTTTCTCTTTCTGTCAAGTATTCCTCTCTTATAGTCATACCCATTGTTTTTCTTGTTATCTGTCTCTCACAATCCGCTATCTCTATACTTTTCGGTAGCACATATTCTTCAGCAGCGTTTTATCTATCTCTCTTAGCCCTAACTTACCTGTTTGTTGCTTTCGGAAGCCTAAGTAGCGGTAACCTCATTAACAGTCAGGGAAACACAAAATTAACCATGAAACTGACTGTTTTGACAGCCCTAATTGGCTTTCCGCTCGGACTAGTGCTAATCTTCCAGCTTGGCGTTATCGGCTTAATAATTTCAACACTTGCCTCAAATCTACCTGGAATTTTCATTTCTCTTTTTATAATAAAAAAACAATACGGATTTACAATAGATTGTCTTTCATCAATAAAGATCCTCCTCTCATCCACTTTAAGCGCCATACTAACCTATTTAGCAGTCTCGGGGATTAGCAACCCAGTTTTCTCCCTACTTATCGGTTTTTCAATCTTTCTATTTTGCCTTTTACCATCTTTGGTGCTAACAAAAGCTATTTCAACAACCGACATCAAAACCCTGCAGGCCATGTTTGAAGGATTAGGCCGAATACAATTGATTACAAATAAGGTATTTGTTATAGTTGAAAAGTTGATGATTACCTATTCAAAAATCCATTTTTGGTAAAACTCCCGGGCTAATAAGAAAATGACAGCTAACATCCACATATTGAGCCCTATCCATCATGTGCTTCCTCCTTTCAATACTTCAAAGAAACAGCCAAGGCGTGGGATGTCTGCACATTAACTAAGTAATATAGCGTTTAAATTATCGATTGAACCTCAGTACCTTAAGGAATGGCCTGAGCTATTTTTATAAGCAAATACTTATCCGCTTCTGTCAAGAAGGGAAATGAAAGCTAAGACTCCAAATAACCTATTTTTAATACATAAAAAAAGCGCTCGAATTCCCTCTATTCACTATGTTAATTATATCCAATTAATTGGCTCATTTCATAGTTTTTCTGATTTTCTGAAGGTTGAGAACACGCAATTCTTTTCATTTACGCTTTTTGATGTCAGTTTATTGTTGGCTGTCTTATCAATTGTGTTCCTATTTATCGCAGAGGTTACTCCACAAGCGAATCTGCGGGTAAAAAAGAAAAATTTATCTCGTTTTGCTATTGGCGTGGGTGCTCTATTTTTAATCACGGTCGTTTTTAGAATGATGCCTTATTTTGATACATTACTGGGCTAATTCGAATAAACTGACTTGATGTAGATCTGTTATTGCTAAATTAGTTCAGCAATTTCTTGATTATCATATGATCTAATTCTAAAAGAAGAATGAAAATGGGTGCATGAATTTGTCATATGATAATTAAACAAAAATTTTAAAAAAGTGCAGGAGACATGTTTTAAATGAGAATACTTGTCACAGGGGCAGGCGGAATGCTTGGTAGTGCTCTTTGCCCTACTCTCATCAAAAAAGGCCATGAAGTGCTAGCAACAGACCTAACCCCTGATCGAAATGAACTAAGCTATCTCGATGTAAGAAGCCATAAACAAATACGAGAAGTGGTGGAAAAAACAAAACCCGACATGATAATGCATCTAGCAGCAGAAACAGATGTTGACAAATGCGAACTTGAACCTAATCATGCTTTCCTTACCAATACGGTTGGCACACAGAATGTCGCTTTAATATGTCAAAAAAATGCTATTGATCTGGTGTACATTAGCACCATAGGCGTTTTTTACGGAGATAAAACGGAACCATACACCGAATTCGATAATCCCAACCCGATCAATATATACGGCCGCAGCAAACTCGAGGGAGAAATAATTGTCCAACGCTTACTACAAAAATACTACATAGTAAGAGCGGGTTGGATGGTGGGCGGCGGTCCAGGAAAAGACAAAAAATTTATCGGCAAAATCATGAGACAGATAGAAGAAAAAAAAATGCTAAAAGCTGTCAATGATAAAATTGGAAGCCCAACCTACACCGTAGACTTCTCAAGCTGTTTAGGTAACTTAATTGAAACAGGCTTCTATGGTCTCTACCATTGTACCAATAAGGGGTATGGATCAAGATTTGATGTTGCAAAAAAAATCGTGGAAATCTTAGGCAGAAAAGACGTCATTGTAGAGCCGGTTAGCTCAGCTTATTTTCCCCTGCCTGCAGCTAGAGCTAGATCTGAAATGTCAAGTAACTACAAACTTGAGTTGCTTGGGATGAATTCAGTTAGAAATTGGGAGAAAGCCTTGAAAGAATACATCAAGATCTATGTTGAGCAAGAACAATTAGAACAAAAAATACAAACTTGCAACGTCAAATATGCACTAACACCGCCAATTCCAGCTCAATAAAATAAATCGCCTTTTCATAAAACCCCATTTTCCAAAGTTTATTTCCAAAAACTTGAGCTAAACAAAATCCTTCCTAGAAACAAAAATCATAATTTTATAGGTTTATTTCATGAAAATTGCTTATATTGGAACTATGGGTATCCCAGCTCGCTACGGCGGGTTTGAAACATGTGTGGAGGAAGTTGCTGCTAGACTTGCTAAAAAGGGACATGAAATAACGGTATACTGTGGCTACCGAGGGAATGAACCAAGAATAAAATTGTACAAAAATATTAATTTAACATATGTAAAATGTCTAGATAGAAAATTCTTGGATTTTCCTTTTCGCGGGATACTTTCAACTTTCAATGCTCTCGATCATGACTTCGAAATAATTCATTTCTATGGTACTGATGCTTGGCCTTTTGCATTATTGCCCCGAATAAAGTCATCGAAAACTGTTCTTAGTCTTGACGGTCTGCCTTGGAAAAGGACAAGTTATCCAATTTGGGTTAGACGGCTTCTGAGCTCTACTGCGCGTTTTGCCTTGTATTTTCCGCACCTAACAACAGTCGATTCAAAATATGTGCAAGAGTGGTATCGAAATAACTTCGGAGAATTACCGGTATACGTACCTTATGGCGCGAATATTAATTTATCAAAACCCGATGAAAGGGTTTTAGAAAAATACGGCCTCAGAAATAAGAGGTATATACTATTTGTAGGCAGACTTGTTTATGAAAAAGGCGTCCACTATTTGGTATATGCATTCAATCGAATTAAGACCGACTTTAACTTAGTCATTGTGGGCGGAGATCCATATGGTAAGGAATACGAAGGCTTCCTTAAGAGGATAGCAAACAAAAACGTAAAGTTTTTGGGGTATGTTTATGGAGACGAATTTGAGCATATTTGCAAAGGCGCGTACCTTTATGTAACGCCTTCTATGCTTGAGGGCACATCGCCTGCTTTACTAACCGCAATGGCTTTAGGTAAATGCACCTTAGTTAGCGACATTCCGGAGAATCTAGAAACCATTGGCGATTCAGGTTTTTCTTTTCGAAATGGCGATACTGAGGATCTAAAAAATAAACTGCAATTTCTATTAATGCAGCCAAACTTAGTTGAGCAAATGCAAGAAAAAGCGATTGCCCGTGTTAAAGAAAACTATGACTGGAACCTCGTATCTAGCAGATTGGAAAAAATATATTTCGAGTTATTAGACAATAATACTGCTAGTCCTTTTGAAGTTAATCCAGTTATCACATCTCCTTTGACTAGCACTAGCCTGTAACCGCCTTGTAGATCCGACTCAATACGTTTGGTGCTTTTAGAAATGGAGACCCTGAAATTCCTATTCACAACAAGCTACTACCCACCGTACCATCTAGGCGGCGATGCTATACATGTTAAATATTTAGCAGAGGAACTACAGAGGAAGGGCCATGAGATACATATCCTGCACAGTTTGGATGCTTACAATGTAAAGAGAAAAAATACCCCTAAATCTAACAGAAACGAAGGTATCTACACTTATCCAGTTAAAACACAATTTAGCTCAAGTTCATATGCCGCTTACATGCTCGGCAATTCCCAGGTAATAACAAAAAAATTCGACGACCTATTGAAAGAAATTAAGCCAGACGTCGTTCATCACAACAACATTTCCTTATTAGGGTATAATCTTTTAAAAAAGCGAAGTAACTATATCAATCTCTTTACGGCACATGATTGCTGGTTAGTCTGCCAACAAAACAATTTGCTAAAGAACGGAGCAGAATTATGCAAACGCCAACCCGGCCAATACTGTTTCTCTTGTGCACTAAAACTTGGCAGGCCACCCCAAATCTGGCGATTCTCCCAAAGATTCAAACGTGCTATTAAAGACATAGACCTCATAATTTCTCCAAGCAACAATATTAGAAAAACATTGCTAAAAAAAATTGACGTAAAAAATGTTACCTTACCGAACTTCGTTCCATCGCCTCCTGAAAAGATCGCGTCAACAAGCCCCTCTAACTATTTTCTATATGTTGGGATGCTGGAGAAACACAAAGGCATACGGAACCTGCTGGAGGTATTTAAAGAACTTAAAGACGGAAACCCTCATCTCATTATAGTCGGGGATGGTAGTCTTAAAAAGAATATTATCGAATATATCCAAAATAATTCCTTGGAACGCGCTGTATCTTACATGGGGTACTTAGAAAAAAAGGATCTTTATCCTTTGTACAGAGGCGCTACGGCTTTAGTGATACCTTCAATTTGCGCGGAAAACTCTCCCTTAACCGCCTTAGAGGCTCTTTCAGTTGGTACGCCCGTAATTGCCTCAAATTTTGGGGGCTTACCAGAAATTGTGGGTCTAATAGATAGGAACCTAATTTTTGATAGCTGGATCAGTTTGAAAAATATTTTATCAAGCTTCAAGAAGGACTCTCTATCCCGATTCATAGTGCAAGATATTTATGAAAAGAACTTTTCTTCAAAGCGGTATATTGAAAGATACCTTGGTTTGATCCGTTCCCTGAAATGTAACAATTCAAGCCATATAGCTGCCGGTAATTTACAGCTTAAAACTCAACATCAAGTACTGGCTTCCTAAAGTATCAGCGCTTGTTCAACGTTTTGATGATGGTCCTTCTCTAATTGTAATCTCAACTTTAGCTGAAATAGGAAACAAAATTTATGTTTAAGATTTTAATGTTTGTCAATTGGCCTGTTTCCAGAGTCAGCGAATACAAAAGCGACATTAGGAATCCTAACCAGGTTGTCTTAGGCGATAAATACTGGTTCAGTAAATATTGGCCGAAAAATGTGGAGGTCGATGTTCTCGGTCTTGAGGATAATTTTCTTTTAAAACCATTAGAAGAGTTATCAAGGGTCTATTTGCAGCATTCGAAAGCATTTAACATCTTAAAAAAATATGATTTGCTTCTAACTTTTGACTCCCCCTGTAGCTTTTTATTCTCACTACTAAAATCAAAAACAAACGTCTTTAGTTCAATTCCCCATGTAATGATCGACGTTGGGCTACCGAACGCTTATGAAAGCCACCAAAATTTTCCTAAGCCCTTAGTTAACGCTATTCTTAAACAATCATTCAACAAAAAAAGTATCTCCCACATAATCTTTTATTCGGCTAGGCAACGAACCTTCTATAGAGATGTCCTTGGTTTTCCCAGCGATTTATTGTCATATGTACCCTTCGGTGTTGAACAAGACTACTTCAAACCCGAGCGAATTGAAGCAGAAGATTATATTTATTCTGCCGGTGAAGCCCGCGATTTCGATACGTTATTAACAGTTTATGAGCGATGGCACGACCAATTGCCAGAATTAAGAATAAGAAGCATGCTACCAAAACCCGCAAATTTGCCACCGAACGTCAAGTGGCTGCCACGAGCATCTGTCTCAACATTCAAAGATGATGTCTTAAAAGCTAAATTTGTTATTGTTCCATTGCATCGAACATTGCGGTCTATAGGATTGATGACTTGCCTTCAATCAATGGCTTTAGGGAAAACTGTACTTACTTCGCAGGTTCCTGCAGTAGATGGATATGTGAAAGATGAGGAGACAGCGTTCTATTATGAGCCATATAATCCTGTTAGTCTCTTTTCTAAGCTTTCAATTCTTTCACAGGATGATGCCTTAACTGAGAGGGTGGGTAAAAATGCTAGGCAAGCTGTGGAAACTGAATTCACGGTTGAAAAAATGGGCGAAGGGCTTTGGGATTGTATCTCAAGAGTTTTAAAGGGATAGATAGCGTAACTTATTTTTTAAAACAGATTCTTGAACTTATAAAATTTTATTTTTGGGGTGGATGAATTGAGACTTATAGAGTTGAGAAACAATTTTCCATGGCAGCTTCAAGTGACAGCAAAAATCGGCGTTGAACAACTAAACTTAAGCTACAGTTTCCTGAAACTCATGGGTCTCACACTATACGGCGGAATGGAGAGACCCCAATACGCATACGACACCTTCATGAAACACTTCAAGTCAGCCCCAAAAGATAGCAAGAATTACACCATTTTAGAGCTCGGGCCCGGCGACAGTGTATCTTCAGCAATTATCGCTCACACATTAGGCGTATCCAAAACTTACCTTGTAGATGCAGGAAGCTTTGCTGAACATAATACTGCATGCTACAATCGACTCATCGAGTTCCTCGGAAAAAAAGGTCTCGATGCATCGGATATGGTGGAATGCAAGTCCCTACATGATTACCTTGAAAGAAGCAATTGTGAATACCTGACTTCAGGTTTGGACTCACTCAAATCAATACCTGATTCAAGCGTCGACTTCATCTGGTCACATGCAGTCCTTGAACACATCAGAAAAAAAGAATTCCTGCAAACATTCGTTGAACTCCGAAGAATACTAAAACCTACAGGGGTATCTTCACATTTAATGGATTTACAAGACCATATGAATGGAAACCTGAATCATCTAAGACTCTCACAGCACACATGGAATTCATACATGTTCCGAACAAGTAATTTCACCAATCGAATAAGCTTCCCAGAAGCTCTAGGATATTTCAAACGTGCGGGTTTTAATTCAAAAATCCTACAGCTACGCCGATGGTCAAAGTTGCCTGTGCCCAAAAAAAAGATGGCTAAAGAGTTTCAAGCTTTGACTGACGACGACCTGAGAATACTAGATTTCCATGTTCTGCTGTATCCTGTCTAGAAGTGATTCTGAAATAAGCTACCTTTGACATCTGGGGGTTTTAAAAATTAAAATCGCCATTATTGCCCGCAACTATACCGGTGGAGGCAGCAATAGAGCTAAAGCATATAATAATTTTTTAGCATCCAAAAATCATCAGGTAGATATCCTTGATGTAACAAACGTATGGCCTTCTAAACTCCGTTCGCTATACGAGCGTTCACTTGCCCACTTAAAAGGCGATGAACTACGAGTTATGCTCAAGCTATCAAACTATTTAGAAAAAAGAATTAGCAATGGAAAATATGATGTGGTAATAAGTGTCGAAAGCCCTTTTTCATACGTTTTAACTAAAGACTTAGGCTGCCTGAAAATATTTAGCTGGGAATCATCATGGGCAGACGAACTATATTTCGAATCATATCACAACAACTCTATAGATTTTGACCGAATACGTGAAATAAGAAGTAAAGAACTTGAAATCTGTGAAAAGTCCGATTTTGTCGTGTTCCCATGGCAGTCAACCGAGAATTACATAAGAAGAAACATTTACGATGGATCCAACTTTGTCACTCTTAAATTTGGCTGTTACCCCAAGAGTAACACCGCTCAGTTTTTCTTTCCAGCCTCAATAGTGTCGGTTGGTGCGATGCATGCCCATTGCCAAAACCCAGCACTGTTAGCCTATCTTACAAAAATAAGCGATTATGCCATTGATATATACGGAAGCAAACCGGATAGAAGATATAAATTGAACTACAAAGGATTCGCTTCTTCACTTGATGTACTCTATAACTATCAATTTGGGTTAAATACTATTTCAAAAGACATCTATAGGCAAAGCCACTTCTCGTCCCGAGTCTTGGCTTACCTTGCTTACGGCTTACCTGTTCTGTCTCCAGATTGGATGCAGCTTTCCCATGAACTGAAAGGATGCCTGCCTTATAATGAGGATAACTTTGTTGATTTAGTCGATAAATACTCAGAGAGGCGTGAATGGGAGAAGCTAAGCAGGGAAGCTTATGCCCAAGCGTGCCAGCTGAATTGGAATAACACGTTGAGTCCCCTTGAAAGAATGATTTGCAAATGTTAGTAGCATTTATACAAGAATTCTACATGTGATTAAATTGAGCCAAAAAGTAACCATCGGATTGTGTGTAAAGAACGGCGCTAATGTCCTGAAAACAGCGTTCAATTCCATATCCACCCAGGACTACCCCCATGAATCAATAAAACTAGTAATAGTGGATAATGGCAGCAGTGACAACACATTATCAATAGCAACAAAATTTTCTAAAGAAACAGACATTAAGACTTTTATTACCTCAAGCAAAGGCAAAGGCCTTAGCGAAACTAGGCAGATTGCGGTAAACAATGCCGAAGGTGAATATATCCTATGGACAGACGATGACCATGTGTTACCCACGGACTTCGTCAGAAAACAAGTTGAATTCATGGATCATAATTCCAATGTGGGTGCCGCCGCTGGATTCAATATTCGAATCGCTCCCCAAGCCAAAATAAGTCTTCTAACCGGCTATATTGGGGCTCGTATTTTACCGGTTCCTAACCCTGACACCTTGTTTACTTGCGGTTCTATTTTTCGGATTAAAGCTCTAAGAAGCGTTGGGGGTTTTGATATACGAATTAAAGGCGCACTTGAAGATGTTGACGTTTCCCATAGGATAAAAGAATCTGGTTGGGCATTAGCATATAACTATTTAGCTCATCACTATCATAGACATAACCAGTTAACGTTATCATCGTTGTTAAAAAAGATGTCTTGGTATGGCTACGGAAACCATTTTTATTACCATAAATATAGGAGTCGATGGTCAATTATGCCCTATTTTCCACCCTTAACGTTATATGGTGGACTCAAAATGGCACATCGCTCCTACTATATATCAAAAAATAAAAAGGTCTTTGCTTTTCCAATCATCCACTCTCTTGGTATGATAGCCCACAATATTGGGTTTATTCGTGCCCATCTAGATGGTTACGGTCATAAAAGTATCGATATAGATAACGATCCCTCAAAGTAACATTAGACTTTTCCCTTTTTGTATCTGCGATACGGATAATTCAAAATAATGGCGAATTATATGATAAATAGAAAACTAAAAAATGTTATTATCTATCTATATGCGCTTATCTTTCCTTCAAGAATAGCCAGAGATACTCAATATTTTCGTCTTTGGGAAAGTAAAGGCGTTCATATAGTTCCCGTTAACTTTTACGAACCCATTCCAAACACTTCCACACTAAAAGCAGACTTGTGGAAAAACCAATCCGAACTCGTCGGTATAAACATCAACGAGCAGGCTCAAATCAAGCTATTAACCGATTTTTCCACCAAATTCAAACACGAATACGATAACCTACCAAAAGAAAGAACAAAAGTGCCCCATCAATACTATATCAACAATGACTTCTTCTTCAATGTAGATGCCGAAATTCTCTATTCCATGATTCGCCAATTTAAACCAAAGCGGCTAATTGAGATAGGATCGGGCAACTCTACCCTTCTATCAGCTCAAGCAATCCAAAAAAATAAAGAAGAAAACCCAAATTACTCATGTGAATTAACGGCAATTGAGCCATACCCAAATCCAATATTAACCGAGGGATTCCCAGGTCTTTCGAAATTAATTAATAAAAACGTTCAAGAGATTCCCTTATCGGAATTTAAAAGACTCGAAGAAAATGATATTCTTTTCATAGATTCAAGTCATGTCCTAAATATTGGAAGCGATGTCCAATACGAATACCTAGAGATATTGCCCAGACTTAGAAAGGGGGTTCTTGTTCATATTCACGACATATTTATGCCCGCAGAGTACCCCAAAGAATGGATTCTAAATGAATATCGATTCTGGACCGAACAATACCTGCTTCAAGCATTTTTAACTTATAATGAAGCCTATGAAGTGGTTTGGGCTGCAAGCTATATGCATCTTAGAAATCCCGATAAGCAGGAAGCTTCATTCAGTTCATATCAACAGGCGGAAAAATGGACTGGAAGTTTCTGGATAAGAAAAACAAGAT
>JAUPKV010000159.1 GCA_030837265.1 Methanobacteriota archaeon | reverse complement strand
ATGGAAGATGAAATGGATGATATAAACTCAATGATGCCGGCCACTATATATTTTTCATCGGCTTAGCATCGCATTATTTGCGGTAAGTACATGGATGTCATGATTACTAAAGTCCCCATCATGGGTTACAAACGTAAATTTTTTCTCTTTGCATAATTCGACATAAATCAGATCGTTAAAATCAGAATCGAATTTTTCATATTCCTTCAATTGAGCTGATAGTTTGGGTTTGATGAAGTTATAATCGAGGTCACACAATTCCGATTTATTTAATATTTTATTTATATTAATTACAATTTCTCGTGCCGTATTCTGTCCATCGCCGGATTTACGGAAAATTTTGTAATTATTTCTATTTGGCTCCCTCTTGATGGGCGGCATTTTTCGATCATATTCCAAACGCGCAAATCGATTTACAAATTCTGAAAGAACTAAAAAATCTACAAAAATCTTGCAGTTGCAGAGCAGCATTTTTTCGAAAGCATCCGTGTACCATTTTTTAAAATATCTATCCTGTTCAGAATATATGCCATAATAAATATAGAGCCACACATTAGTATCCAGAAAAAAACAATCCTTCTCGTCAAAATCTGATTTTTTCCTTATATCTTCGACCGGATTACTCATCAGCTTCGCCCAGTACTTCCTTCATTTCCGCCTCAAAATGACCGGGATTCTTTGAATAATCCTTTGTCCTATCGATGATCATTTTAAGCACAAATGCGTCATCATCAGACAGGCCGCAGACAACTACTTTTTTCGCAATCACCTCATCGGAAAAGTCGCCGCGATACAACCTGCCAATACTGGATTCCAAAAAAGCGGCACTAATATCACTGACGCGACTAAAGGAGACAAGTACACCCTTTCCAGAATGCAGCGCATCTGCTATGACTTCATACAGCTTATGACCGCAAGATGTTGATAGACAAAACCCGCTTTTTGCGATTTTTGGGACACATATCAATTCCACAGATCCCACGCCCAAGGCAGCCATATCCATCATAGACTTCTCCTCAATTCCAATTGATTGCAACTGAAAGTCGTTAAATTTCCTTTCATCAACCGTAACCTTTGCTTCCTCGACATTGGCTACAGACATGAAAGCAACTCTCCATCCATACGATACAATATGTACTTGGTTAGACGTATAAAGGTTTTGAAGAGGCTCGATACTTTTATCATTTCCGCCGCCCTGGCTTTGGGACAAGATGCCTCAGGACTCTCGTCCCTTCAAGAACAGCAATCTGTTCTCCAACCACTATCTGGAAAAGTTGGTCATAGATAATCCCGAGTGGCGAAAAGCTGAGCCGAAAGAGGCCTTCGCCAGCATCAAGGAGCTTTACCAGCGCAAGGCACGCGCTCTGGAAAACTACAACGAATCACAGTTGGAGGAGAACTTCATCCGCCCGGTGCTGCGCATCCTGGGGCACTACTTCGGCGTGCAGGGCAAGGTAGCAGGAAAGGACCGACTCCTGACTATGCTTTTTATCCTGATGAGCAGAGCCTGGATGAAGCGGAGGCACGTCCTGGCGAGGACTACTATCGCGGCGCCGTAGCTGTAGGCGATGCCAATTCCTGGAAGATCCCGCTGGACAAGAGCCGCAAAGGCCAGGGAAGCTTCGAGATGCAAAACCCCAGCTATCAGATCGATGTCTACCTGCGGGACACTGCCCCAAAATGGGCCATTTTGACATCGGGCCGCTATTGGCGGCTCTATCATGAGACGACCAGCTACAAACTGGACTACTACTACGAGGTAGACCTGCCCTCTCTCCTGGCTGGGGGCGATATCGAGAATTTCAAGTATTTCTATCTCTTCTTTCGCCGGGAGGCCTTCGGGCAGACAGTGGATGGCGGCTG
This sequence comes from Methanobacteriota archaeon, assembly GCA_030837265.1. The sequence goes on along the minus strand of JAUPKV010000159.1, from coordinate 3,553 downwards.
CTTCCTCGACCGGGTGAGGGAGGAGAGCGTGGCCTACGCCCAGGAGATTGGCGAGGACCTGAAGGAGAACGTCTACCGGGCCATGAAGATCCTGGCGCAGGGCTTCCTGGCGGAGGCAGCCACCGGCGCGGCTGGGCCAGACCAGCAGGCAGTGGGCCGGGCGGCGGAGAGCAGCATGCGGCTGCTCTACCGACTGCTCTTCATCTTCTATGCGGAGAGCCGCAGCCTGCTGGATATCAATAACAGATACTACTACGAGCTATCCCTGCAAAAGCTGAAGGCTGAACGGCAAGAAGCTGGCGATCAAACCCGCTCTCCGAAAGCCTGGAGAAGACATCAAAGCCCGCGTCTTCGATGGCGGTGGTTACAGCGACAACAATGGAGAGCTGAAAATCAGTGTCTATCAGGTTTTGTCTATACCAAACTTCTCATGAAAATCCCAAGCCACATAAATAAGAGACTTATATAATTTCCCTCAATATCGTCTTTGAAATTGCTATCAAGAAAAGGAAAGCCATGAGATGAGCTAATAACTTCTCTAATTTGGCAATATTTCTCCCCGATCCATTCATTGATGGACCGTCTATTGTAGAAGTCAATGCAGAAGCAAAGATCCTTGCGCTGAGAATTAAGGATATAATTAATGATAGACATGTGGATTTGGCCGCATCAAAGAATCTTCCTGCATGGAGCTCCATTGATTGCACTGAACCATTTGGTCTGCATCCAGAATATTTTGTTCCAGGTGTGTCTGACCTTCCTTCTGTGCAATGAGCATCGGTTAAGATATAAGGGAGCCAAAAATACAGTCCGAAAATTAAGATGAAAATAATTGACCACTTTATAGTATTAAGTGGTTTTACACCCCAGCCATACAGTTCCCCTAGAATTGATTCAATGCAATCGCTGAATATGTAGGACTGATGGTAATTATTCTTAAAGTAATAATAGCAGTCGTCTGCGTCATCAAACAACCCCATATCTTTATAAGTATTAATCATACGCAAGTATAAATATTCGTCACAATCCAACTTACCCTTGACATTTTTCCAGGGCAAGTAGAATTGATTTAAGATAGCACCATTTAGCGTAAGATTTTTAAAACTTGCATTTTTGAAATTAACATAACCATTGAATCTGGTATCGCGGAAATCGGCCTTTTGTGAGAAATTTGATCTAGAAAAATCAACTTCGCTTGACGCCTTGAGATTTGAAAAGTGTGCTTCTTCTTGAAATTCTGCTTTATAGAAATCGGTATAGCCGCCAAATCTGGAATCCGTGAAGTCAGCCATCCTCGAGAACACCGCATTTGAAAAGTCAACTTTGTTTGATGCCTTGAGATCAGAAAAGACTGCAACACCATGAAATGATACATTATAAAAATTCGCTTCATCAGACATAATTGCGGAGTTGAAGTAAGTCGCATCTCCAAATGCTGCCATTGGAAAAAACGCAATTCCTTTAAAATGGACATTGCTAAAATCACTTTTTTTAAAATTAGAATTTCTAAATATTGCATCTTTGTTAAATATAGCGCACCCAAAAGTTGGTTTGTTGATGAATTTGCAGTAACTGAATACTGCATCCCCAGAAAATTCGGCATCCTCGAATCTGCCTTGTGTAAAAGTTGCATTTTCAAAATTCGCCCTATCCCTAAAGTATGAACGATTAAATTTAGAAACGCGATTAAAAATTGAATTGACAAAAGACGATTGTCCCATTATGGTTGTGTTTGCAAAAGATACATCATTATTGAATAGGGATTGATCAAAGACTACATTTCCATTGATTTCGGAGTTTTCAATTATTAACTTTTGACATATTGACGCATTTGTTACAACAATATCACCATTTATCTTTTTATTGTTAAGATCGACATAGTTACCAGAAATTATATCAGAGGATATCTTATTTCCATAGAGCTCACCACTTACTGCAAAGCATACTGCAAAAATTATGAGTATCAATGCTAAATAAACAATTCTCCTTTGACTACATGCCTTTCCAAATCCTTCAAAAAAATGCATATGATTACCTTATCTTTCCAATGGTAGCCACTCCCATCGAACATAATATTTTGGTGGTAAATCCTTTGGCCCTTTGTTAATCATTTCATCAAATTCCATATGAAGGATCGCGTTCCCATTTTCATCATAACAGTAACATTGCCCGGAATTAGTTACCGTAATATCGCACACTGAAATTTCATCTTTTAATAAGTCAAAAATTATTCCAGAATCACCTATATAGTTTGTGCCACTTAACACATATCCATTGCCAAGATTTAGATATTTACCATAACCAATTAATTCAGAACCGATCACATCTAATGAATTATTGTCTGTGCAATTACACCGCGCGCATTTACTTATTTGCGTTTTCCCAGTGTCACACGCCACCAACGACACCGACATTAAAAATACGACTATTAATATAGCCAACAAATTTTTCATTGAATTTGCCCCCAGATCATACTTAGCGTCCAAAAGGTTTCTAAGTAATTCGTTAAATACTTATCGATATATCTCTCTGTTAACTGATGGAATTAGCCATAGATTCGACACCAATTAAGCAGATCACGCGATGTAAATTAGGTCATATCAACCTAAAATAATATTAAAAATAAACTGAAAATTTGCCAAATGAGCCAACGAAGAAATCGATTCACCTTTGCTGACTACGAACTCCCCACTTCCTCAACCCGAAAAGCCACACCCCGCAGCTCCAGCTCGGCCAGCAGTTCCTCCATGAACACCCCCCGCCCGCTAACGCGCACGTGCTCGCACTCCCGCACCCGTCCGCCCGTGTAGCCGCTGCTAGTCGTCTGCACGCCGCATCTGGGGCTGCTTGCCAGTCCCATGATGCGCAGACTCGCCCCCTGGCGGGCCAGCATCTCCCAAAGGTCTGCTTAGTCTTCGATCAGGGAGCGGCAGAAGCGGTGAAACTGAGGCATATCATGCTGATTTGCCAATAGGACTCAAGGAGCAATTCTCTAATCGATACCGATTTGCTCTTTCTTGCCATAGCTATTACATCCTTTGCCGGTATGGCCACCATGAAGCAGCTAACAGGATATTATTCGCTTTCTCTCTGAGCAGTGAGATTGCCGTATCATCATCATGCAATTGACGGCATAACTGCTCGTAGTCTGTAAAATGATGCCGCCCATAGCTGAGCAGCTGCTGAATTGATGGGCGTGGGGTGCCATAGTGCCTGGAGACTTCATAATAGAAATCTCTGGGTGTAGACGTTATTTCGACATGGCAGTTATATGCCCGTTTAAGGGACTTGGAGTCAAACGATGGTTTTACAGGCATATTTGCCGTCCTTGCTCAATAAAACACCGTCGAGATAGCGGTATTCTTAAAGGTTCCTATTGCCTTTACCCCATTTGCTGGAACCAAATTTGAGTCTGATTTGTTGGTAATCATTTTGGGCAGGAATCAATGATCGCCCACATGCCACGGATTAGTTTTTTGTGAGTGGTAGGACATCCAGAATACCCTCATGCACCGGTCACAGCTTAGTATTCCACGCCCGGCCCTCACTTCTT
>JAUPKV010000158.1 GCA_030837265.1 Methanobacteriota archaeon | reverse complement strand
GACTTAGAAAGACCCTTCACTCCGTTCAGGGTGACATAAAATGTCATTCTGAGCAAAGCGAAGAATCTGGATTTCACGCAAAAATGTTGCTAACTGAAAAACTCGTATTAACATCATATTTCTTTGTCTGCCAATGCTTGCACTGATTTTGGCTTGATTAATTCAAAGAGTTTTTCCCTGCCTATATCAAGCCCAAAGCTTAAAGAGAAAGGTACTAAGAAATCTTTTAAAGATTTAAAAGAATAGAACTTATCAGGGTCAGTAAGGTTAGTAGTCATTAAAACTAAACACGTGATGATAAGGGTAATAACAATGCCCAGACACTCAATAAATGTTATGCCAGACCTATATGCCCTGTCCAGAGGTTCTCTTACATGAACATCAATCTTTATATCATTATTTTTATTCAGTTCTGCGATCTCACTCTTTAATTTTGACACTGAAATAGAGACAACAAACGTCTTCCAAATAAGACGTTTAGGTGATATAAAAACCCATTTTCTTCTAAACCATTTTCTAACAAGGATAAAAGGTCCTCGTCTTCTAAAATAATGAATAACCTTAATTCCCTCAGTTCTTCTAGTTTTGTCATCAAAATCCCATATATATCTGAATTTGTTTACTAATGGACTTTTATTAAGTTTTTCATCGTCAAACTGCAACTCGAAGGTAATCAATCCATCTACGTCGGGGTCTGGTGGATCATAAACAATATGGTACTTTTTATTTTCAATGGCACATTCAATATCTTCCATAGAAACATGGATTTTAAGAGATTCACAAAGAGCTATGGCATTATCAATATCCTCATACTGATCGCTTTCAAGAAAGTTTTTAACTTCCTCCTTTTGTTTTCCATATTGTTCTTCATCTAAAATTTTACTAAATTTTTTATAAATAGATAGCTTGTTATATGTGAGGTCCCAATCACGAAGGTCTTTTATGAAATCAGTTATCCCTGTGTTTATCCTTTCTTCTAATTTCGCTGTATCAGCTTTTAATTTCTTTATTTCATCAAATTTTTGGACTATTGACAATTCTGGTAATAGATCGTAAATACATATATTTTCTCCCTTCAATTCAGCTTCCAATTTTTCAATATTATCATTAAGATTGTTAAAATAATTTTTTACCACTTGACCATCACTAGAATTAAATTTTAGTAAATCATCAACTTCCTTCAATATATTATCAACAACATCAGTCTTATCTTGGTAAAGGTATAATTGAGCATCTTTAAGAATTACTCTTATGTCCTGCTCTTTTGAGAATGGTATGAAATCTCTGCTGTCAATATCGTTGTATATATTCTCGATTTTCTTTACAATACTCAACTGGCTCTCTATACCTTCTAGGTTTGTACTAACAGTTTTAAGCCGTTCTGAAGCACTTAGAGTCCACATTTTCGTATTGTCGTTTAGGGTTTTGCTTTTTATGAGTCCGACAGCAAATTTAGTTTTTAAGTTTTTCAAATTAGGTTTAATCTGCTGTATTTGCTCATCTAATAACACAATTTTTTCTCTATTCTTTCTTTTATCACTTGATATTGGAACTAACTTCATTAATAAAAATGAGCATAAGGCACCTAACAAAACAAGGCAAAACACTACTGCCCATGTCGTTATCCATGTGTTATCAAAAATTTTCTTAAAGGTTATATAAGGACACTCCAATGAAACGCCAAATTCCTTTTCAATACGATTATTCTTGAAATCATTGATAACTAGCGTACCTACGTAGATACCTTTTCCGGGGAGGGGTTGAAAAGATATAAACACCTTTTTGCTCTCACCTGGCTCAAGGCTTATATTCTTTTTTACATTTGCCTTAATACCTTCTAAAGATATTACCCCGGTAATGTCTTTGCCATCATTTTGGAGTTCAATATCTTTAAGCTCTAGCTCTCTGTATATACGTCCTTCTGGATTTTTTAACTTAAATTCATAGTTTAATTTGTAGGGTGAATCCATCACAAGTTTAAGCTTTCCGTCTGTTAAATCCTCTAATTCAATGGGTGGTAAAGGCTTTGATTTTTTAACTGTTACATTAAGTTCAGGTTTCTCCGCACCAGCGTTAAATTGGATCGTGCCAGTAAATTCTTCAGTTACGTTAATATTAGAGGCTATAAGGGTTATTTCCTTTGTTTCTGATTTTTTAAGTGTAATATTGAGTTTTGTTTTCTCTTCTTTTTCTGAAAAACTCAGATTTGCAGTTCTATCACTCCCCTTTTGTGTTAAACCGCTTGCTGTGATCTCAACCCCAAATTCGTTATTTCCATTATTACTAATTTCCAGCTTTCCTTTCCCTTGATCTTCGCCGTACGGCACATCTATTAAAAGTTCTTTATCTGGATTTATAGAAATGTCTAAGGGAAAAGAAACAAATGGCACAAACAAAATAAACCATAAAAGTATACCCCAAAATATTACACTTGCTCTCATGTAGATTCTCCTTATATGGTAATACCAGCATATTCTAAATAATTATGACTATATCACTTTCTGTTGAAAATCCGTCAAAATGACGGATTTTCATATTGCTTGCTGAGTTGAACTACGCATGATATAAAAAAACTACACAATGGAATCTTTAGTATGACCTAGCGCCAAACTCACTTGATCGTATTAAGCTTCAGGTTGATTGCCGCCTCTGTGACTGGACCTGCGATGCCATCAGCCAAAATGCCCACGGCGGTTTGAAAGTCTTTCACAGCCTTAAGTGTAGCTGGACCATAGCGACCGTCAGCAACAAGCTTTGGGTTT